>JBFFMO010000483.1:0-4325 GCA_041554035.1 Allomicrovenator sp.
ATAGGGCATGCCTTGTCTGCGTGAAAGCCCTCGTCCGAGCTCGACGCAGGCCAACTGTTCACCGCCGGTGCATGCTGTCTGCAAAGCCGCACGAACTTTGGTGGGGTTGGCGTTCGACTTGCCAAATAGGTCGGCCAATCGCGCACACGACGCCGAATGGTTCAACGTACAGCCGTATTGGTAGGCGATGAGGGCATTTCTGCGCCCGGCCGGACCATGGGTGGTCTCGGAATCGCCCCACTTCACACAGGCGTCGAGATCCCCATCGATACAATCATCGTGTACCGGGTTGCGCACGGCCGACGCAGTCGTCGCGCATCCGGCGAGAATCACAAAACAGCTGAGGAAAAAGCGCGATGGCGTCAATGTGAATCCAGGAAGTTGATACGAACGTCGTTACCAAGTTCGGCCAGAAGGTATTTCTTGAACTTATCGCGGATCTGAACTTCGACCTGTCGGATGCGTTCTTTGGAGACTCCAAATTCTTCGCCCAATTGCACAAGGCTTCTGGGTTCATCCGAGAGCATGCGTCCAAACCAAATCGCTTTTTCGCGTTCGTCGTCGATCTGATCACCAAACGACTTGATCGCAACGCCCAACTGCGAGTTCATCTCACGTTCAGCGGCGATTTCCTCGGGGTCGTCTTGATCGGACGACATCAGCTCACCCACGGTGACTCGCTCAAGTCCCTGTGCCGGAGCGTCCATCGATACGGCAGGTGCATCGAGTTGCGCGGCAACCCGAACCACCTCCGCCTCATCGACGTCCAGATATTCAGCGATCAAAGCCGGCGTGGGCTCTTCTCCACGGCGAATCAGTTCACGACGAGCCTTCTTGAGGTTGTAAAACAACTTCCGACCGGCGCGCGACGATCCGATTCGAACCGGATGAAGATGGTTCATCAGGTAGTTCAGGATCATCGCGCGAATCCAGTACTGGGCGTAGCTGGTGAACTTAACACCGCGATACGGATCATAGCGGGTGACGGCCTCGGCGAGTCCGACATTTCCTTCCTGAATCAGGTCGAGCAGATTGGTCCAACGTCGCTGGTACTCGCGCGCAATCTTCACAACGAGCCGCAGGTTCGTCATGATCAACATCTTCGCGGCGTTATTATCCGCGCTGTCCTTATAGCGCTCGGCGAGTTCCTGCTGCTGCTCCGAGGGCAGCGGGGCAATATGGCTCAGCCGTGACAGGTAAGAGGTCAACGGGTCGGTGAGCGTCATGTCGCCGCGATTGGCGTTGCGCATGAGCGGCAGGCTCAAGTCACCAAAAGTCTCGGCTTGGTGGTCCAATGTCTTGGCAGAGATATCCACTTCGACTGGCGTCTTATCGACCTTCGGGGCCCGTTTGGGCCGGTGAGACGTATGTTTATCGCGATTGGTCATCCATCAGCCCAGCACAGAGATGTGACGAGTGTAGCGCAGTTTCCCCAAACGCTTAACACACTCTTCAAGAAGCGAGAGTTCTCTCAGCCCAAGGATGCGGGAAGTCGCTTACGGGTTGCGGACTTTACGACTTTTGCCTGGTCCCTCGGCGTTGGCCTTCAAAAGCGCGAGCAGGCTTTCTGGTCGGGGGCCGTGCACGTGGCGTAAGCCTCGAAGCGCCCATGATCTCACGCTTATCTCCGGATCCTTGAGCGCTTTTTCGATGATCTCGAAGGTCTGATCGTTGGGGATCGTGCCAAAGGTCCGGGCGAGCGTGTAAACAGCCATCCCTCGAATCTCGGCGTCGGGATCGTTCAACAGCGAACCCAAGAAGACCTGCGCTTGTGGGGAAGGAAAAAGGCTCAAAAATGTTATCGCTCGAACGCGTTCGTACCCGCTCAGTTTGACGTCGCGTGCGGCTGTCATCAGCACTACTGCAGGGCTTTCGAAGGCTTCGTCCAGCGCTTCTTTTGACGGCATCGTGTCGATCGATTTCAGATGAGGCGCCAGAACCTCCATATCCTGCGCGGATTGCGCAAAGGTCGGCATGGCGACAAAACCAGCCAGAAGAACGGTTATTACCTGGAGCTTTTTCATTATTCTGCCTCCTGACGAACCCAAGGGTTCAAGCGCATCGTGCTACCTTGAGAGACCGACAATTTGTCGCCATTCCCGGAATTATGCATCACCATCGTGGGGTCATTCTCTGGAGTGTCGGGGAGTTGGTCGTGAATCTGCTGACCGCCCCCGAGGTTCTGTTCACTCGTGTGGTAGAGGCCAAGGAAATGGCCGACTTCGTGCGAAAACACTTTGTAGAGCGGCGTCGGTGCCTGTGCTGATCGTTTTAGAGCAAGCACGACTCCACTTCGTCCCGTTCCCATGATGCCTGTTGGCCCTGGGATTCCTCCCGAGACTCCAAGCAAGATCCCGAATCCTTGTGAACCGGCCGCGCCTGTCAGCAAATCTTCGACAAAAAACACGTTCACAGCGTCCTGCGGAGCGTTGGCGGACTGCGCAAAAAGCCCGGCCAAGTCGCTTCCTGCGCCGATCACGTTTTCGATCACGTTAAACTCACCTTCGATATCATTATAGGTGATTCGACCAAGCTTCAGACCGACTTGAGCGTAAACCGTGTTCACGTCCGCCAAGGTCTTCTGGAAATTCGTGTCCGTGGCGGCAGTCGCGGCTGTGAGACCTTGCGCACCGGAAAACCAAAGGTTCACGTCCAAGGTGCCCGCTGTCGGCGCGGCCGGCATGACCTTCGCGGTCACGAGCACCCGCGCCGGACCGGCCACTGGAGTCTGGTTAAAAAGACCCAACATCTTGAACGAAAACACCGAAAACTGATGCGAACCTGGTTTGATCGACACAGCCGGATTTGTAGGCGCCATGGCCGCGAACGCTGCTTCTGAGGACGTCACCCGCTGCGGGCATCCAAGGCATAACGATGGAGCGCCGGGATCGGTTGCAAGCCAGCCCAAATTCACCAGCGGTGAAGAGTCGCCGTTATTCCAGTGACGCACCGTGTACTGCGCGGGCGAGTCACCAACGATCGTGATCACGACAGACTGGGTATTGGGTGGGACGTCAAATTGAAAGGGTCCTGCGACGCCGTTATCGGACGTGACAAGGTCTTCTTCCAACAGCGTCACCAACTCGGGTCGTGGAAACACGACCAAGTTATTTCCGGTGGTCTCGTTATTCGTTTCGTTGTTCGACTGACTAACCGTTTGATTATTTGTCGAATTATTCGTCTGGTTATTGTCGTCGATGACGTAGAGAACTTCTTCGCTATCGTCCGAACAGGCCATCGAACCCAAGATCAATACGAGGGGCACTAGTTTTCGGAGCATCGCAACACCTCACGCGTCGTCCGTAGAAGGCGGCAAAGTTAGCAAGGTGGCCATGTAGGAGCAAGTATTAGCGCAGTGAGCGGCGAGCAGTGAGCAGTTGGACGTGGGAGTTCGATGCACGGCTTTTGATTTGACCAACAGACCACGAAAATACATTATCTAACTTAATCAACCACTTGAGCTCATGGGGGTTATCATGATTCGCTGGACCAGCATTGCCATTCTCAGTCTCGTCGCCTGCGGGGATTCATCCACACCGGCCGTTGTCGGACAGGTTTCGAATAATTCGACCAACAACACGACCAACAACACGACGAATAACTCGACCAATAATTCGACCAATAATTCGACCAATAACGCGGTCGTCGTTCAGAAATGCTCCGACTACTGCAATCTGATGTTTGGTTCGTGTGTCGAAAGCAGCTGCACCCTCGACACGGCCACAGAATCAAGTCGAGCGGCCCTCTTTGATAAGTGTTCCGGAACCGGTCTCGACTCGTGCATCGCGCGCTATAACGAGGATTCAACCTTCCAGAACACGGTTGATACCGCTCCCACTGGCGATTGTTCGGCCTCTGATATCCAATCGGCCCATTGCAAGGCATTTGGATTTGAAGCGTGTGGGTGCCCCATCCCTGAATATCCAAAGACATGCACGGTGAACGAAGACTGTAATGGCGGAACCTTTGACGCGGAGTGCCGCGGAGAGGCAGGCGCGCAATATTGTTATATTCCGGGATGTTTCCGAGGCGAACCAGCACCGGAAGTCGCCACCAAGAGCGACATGACTGGATGCGGAGTGGATAATGTCTGTGTCGACGATGTAGGCGGTGGAACAACCTGTTTCAAGGGATGTGCGAGCGCCGCCGAATGTCATGAGGGGGATATCTGCCTGCTAGGCTTTGATTTTGACGGTCCTTATGGCGTTTGCCAACCACCTTGCACAATCGAGTTTTGCCGAGATATCGGCCAGGTCTGCGCCAACGACGGCATCTGCTCCGCTTCATGCACTCTGGACGAGGAGTGCGCCGGCGGGCGTTGCGAA
>JBFFMO010000484.1:0-4312 GCA_041554035.1 Allomicrovenator sp.
GAACCTGAACACGTTGGCCGCGATGAAGGACCAGATTTTGATGCTCCACACGTGCCGGTTCAAAGCTTGCGCCGTGGGTGGGCACGAAGCCAGGTGCATTTGCGCGCAACGAGGTCGTTCGGATGGGGACATTCTCCAGAACGTATTCGCCTTGGTCATTGGTTGCGGTCAGCGCCACCACCCCAAGGGCTTGCTCGGCAACGACGGTTGCGCCGGAAACCGGGCGACCGTCAACATCCAGGACTTTCCCGCGGAATCCGGCAGCGATCACCAGGTCGAGCCGCAAATGGTCCTCGGCCGACGCCACGACTGAGGTCAGGAATCCGGGAGCCTTGGCCGAATAAACAAACTCACCCGCGGGAAGAAAAATCCGCACACAGCCGTCGTCGCCGGTCACGGCGTGAATGGCGACAAAACCGATCGGAGCCAAACCGACACGGATCTTCGTGCCTGGCACGCCTCCTTCGGCGTCATCTGTGCAAATCTCGACATTTCGCAGCGGCGCCAATTCAATATGGGCATTCGGGAAATTGATGACGCCCCAAAACCCGTGCGTCTGATTGGTCGCCAGCACCTCGGCTTCCTCGAGGGGCTCGTCGTCGACCGAAAGCGCCACAGGCAACCAACCGCCGACAGCCTGCCCCTCAAGCGGTGGGTAAATTGCTGGAGCACCGATGATCACTTTGGCAGAGGCATCTTGGCCATCCTGCAAAATATGAAGACTTTGAGCCAAGCGGCCTTGAGGGGAATCAGCGTCTGAAGCACCAGCGTCGGCGGCGGGCGCGTCCGCCTGAATCGCAAGGGTGTTTTCGGGGTCGTCGGATGGGGCTTCCGCTGGGCCAGAGCAGGTGGCATATAAGAGTGCAGCCAACGCAAGCGCCGCACCAAATCCCACGCTCAGAACTCTTCCCTTCATTGAACCACTCATCAAAACCACTTTGCTCGCGGCCACGCACGACGTACATTACGGCCGAATTTCATGCACCCCAAGGATAGACGATATGTTTCGTAAATTACTCATTGCCAATCGTGGTGAAATTGCCGCTCGTATCGCCCGGACCTGTAAACGCCTCGGAATCCCGACGGTTGCGATTTACAGTGAAGCCGACGATGGCGCCGTGCACATGCTGGCTGCCGACGAGGCATTCCTTGTCGGCCCCGCGCATGTGGCCCAGAGTTATTTGAACATCAGCCGCATCATCGAAATTGCATTGGAAACCGGATGCGACGCGGTGCACCCGGGATACGGGCTTCTGAGCGAGAACAGCACCTTCGTCAAAGCCGTCCGAGACGCAGGCATGACCTTCATCGGACCCAGTGAAGACGTGATGCAATTGATGGGGGATAAAGCAGGCGCCCGAGCATTTGCAACGGCTGCGGGAGTTCCCGTCGTTCCTGGCTCAGAAGGCGAAATGGAAGACGACGACGCGGCCGTGGCCTTTGCCGAGACCTTCGGATATCCGGTTCTGGTCAAGGCCTCGGCTGGCGGCGGCGGCATCGGGATGAAGGTCGCCAAAAAGGAAAAGGCTCTGCGAAAAGCCGTCCTGGAATGCCAGCGTCGCGGCGAGTCGTCTTTTGGTAATGGCGGCGTCTATCTTGAGCGCTACGTCGAAAACCCACGTCATATTGAAATTCAGGTTTTTGGTGATTCGGAAGGCAACGTCGTTCATATGTTCGAACGCGAATGCAGCGTTCAACGGCGTCATCAGAAGGTGATCGAAGAGTCACCCTCTGGATTCTTGGACCGATTCCCCGGATTGCGAGAGCGGATGTTCAAAGCAGCGGTCGACCTGACTCGTGCTGCGAAATACGTAAACGCGGGAACGATCGAATTCATCGTGTCGCCCAACGGCGACTTCTACTTCATCGAGATGAACACTCGGCTTCAGGTCGAACACCCTGTCACCGAGCTCGTGACTGGCTTGGACCTCGTGGAGCTTCAGCTGCGCATCGCCAAAGGCGAGAGGCTTCCGGCGCAAAGCGACATCAAATCGAGCGGACACGCCATTGAGTGCCGTATCTACGCCGAAGACCCGCAGCGCATGTTCCTGCCCCAACCCGGCCATATCGACACGTATACCGAGCCCAAGGGTGAAGGCATTCGGGTCGATAGCGGCGTCAAAGCGGATTGGGCGGTGACCCCGTTCTACGACCCGATGATTGCGAAACTGGCCGTGCACCACTCGAGCCGAGACCTTGCACGGGCTCGCATGAAGGGCGCGTTGGACAGCTTTGTGATCGAGGGACTCAACACGAACCTGACGATGCACTCGGCCCTGATGAATGACCCCGAATACGCTGCAGGGGATTTCCACACCGGCTGGCTCGAAGAATGGGTCAAGACTCACTGAGTGGGTTATTGCCTTGGCAACGTAACGGGCGGGCAGCACCGCGGACCGAATCACAACGGTCTATTTGATGATTGCTGCGTTGACGACGGGGCCATTCTGCCCGAGATTACGCCATCAAGTTAAGGATCGCGCTCAAGCGCACGACAGGAGTATTTCATGGCTCAAGAGATTACCGCACATATCACGGGCACCATCTGGAAGATTCAAGTGGCCGTGGGAGATGAAGTCGAAGAAGACGACGACTTTGTGATCCTGGAATCCATGAAAATGGAAATGCCCATCGTCGCTGAATTTGATTGTGTGGTGACCGAAATCCGCGTCAAAGAAGGTGATGCGGTCGAGGAAGGTCAGGTTCTGCTGGTCATCGAAGAAGCCTAATCAGGCTTTCAACGCGCGCACGGCGTCTTGAAAAACGTCACCACGGTGGGCGTAGCTCCGAAACATATCAAAGCTAGAACACGCCGGACTCAGAAGCACTGAGCCTTGCCCGGCGGCGAGCTTCTGCGCGCGTTGCACAGCATCTTCCATGGTCGAGGCGCCCTCGACGTGTGCGTGCCCTGCCCGCTCCAAGCTTTCGGTCAAACGCGCCGCGATGTCGCCGATGACAACCACTGCTTTGGCGCGCGCCGCGAGCAATTCGCAAAATGGAGCAAGGTCCAAACCCTTGTCGACGCCGCCAGCAATCACGACCAAATCACCCTCAAGGCTTCGAATTCCGGCCATCGCCGCATGGGCGTTGGTCGCCTTCGAGTCGTCCAGATACGCCACGCCGCCCACAACCTCGACCGGCTCGACGCGATGGGCGAGCGGTCTAAAAGTCGTCATGGCCTCGGCGATCACGTCGATCTTCACACCCGCGCGTAATGCCAGGTGCGTCGCCGCCATCATGTTCAGAGCGTTATGGGCTCCCTTGAGCTGGCACGCGTCAAAGCGCCACAGGACCTCGTCGTTTAGGCGAATCAACTCGCCGTCAAACCACAGATGATTGTCCTGGTCGGTCGCTTTGAGTCCATAGGTCGCGACCGTGCCCGCGAAGCCCTCGCCCCAATGCCGAATATAGGCATCGCCCATATTCAGAATCGCCCAATCCTCATCGGTCGAAAATGCAATCAACCGACGTTTGGCCGCGACGTACTCGTCGAAACTCGAAAAGTAGTCGAGGTGGTCCTCGGCGATATTGGTGAAAGCCGAGGCCTCAGCGTGAAAATGATGGGTCGACCAGAGCTGAAATGCCGAGACCTCCGCCACGATCACGTCCTGGGCACCAAAACTATCGACAACCTCGCAAAGAGGCGTGCCGATATTGCCCGCTGCCATGGTCTTAAGGCCTGCGGCTTCCAGAATATGGGCCGTCAGCGCCGTTGTGGTGGTTTTCCCGTCCGTGCCCGTGATCGCCAGGAACCGGCATTCTGCGGCGTCGAACGCGATTTCGATCTCAGAAACCACCGGGATTTGGAGGCCTTTGAAGACTTCAAGTGTCGGTGGCAGGCCGGGAGACGCCACAACAACCTGGGCTGAGTCCACGACGTTTCCTCCGCCCACCAGCTCAACCCGCGGATCCAAAGCCTCACGCACCGACGTCAGCGACTCCAAAGAGCGCGTATCGCTGGCAATCACGCGTTTGCCTCGTCGCGCCAGCAAGTTCGCCGACGCAATGCCGCTGACCCCAAGGCCCCAGACGGCAAACGAATCGTGGTTCAGCCAGTTCATTTGACCTCGTGCGCCAGCGGCCCGCTGACCTTTGGAGCTATCGGGTCGCCTTCTGTAGCCGCCGCGCGAACCGCAAGCTCGGCCGTGATGGCATCGGCCATCCGGAAGAAGTCGTCACCGCCAAAAAAGATGGCCTGATCACCGGGATGGAGCGTTTCTAGCAGGTACTCGGGGATCTTGGTCTGATCCTCGATGTACGTGACTTTCAGACCGTTCTCACGAATCCGGTCGACCACGGTCTGCGTGCTGAC
>JBFFMO010000485.1:0-4310 GCA_041554035.1 Allomicrovenator sp.
GATCCAAGAAGGCGATCGTATCCTTGTTTGCCTCTCAGGCGGGAAAGACTCGTTTGCGATGCTCACGCTGCTCCAAGAGCTCTCGGAGCGGGCCCCCGTGAAATTCGAGTTGGTGGCTTTCCACCTTGACCAGAAGCAGCCCGGTTACCCGACTGGCGCCATGGTGACCTATCTTGAATCCACCGGTGTGCCCTTTGAGGTTGTCGAGGAAGACACCTACAGCGTCGTTCAAGCGAAACTCGCCCCGGACGCGACCCCGTGTTCACTTTGCTCTCGCCTGCGTCGAGGGATGATTTACCGCCACGCCGAGCTTCATCGATGCAACAAAATTGCACTTGGACATCATCGGGACGACAGCATCGAGACCCTGCTACTGAACATCTTCCATACGGGACAGATGCAGGGCATGCCGGTGACGTACACGACTGATGACGGGCGTTTCGACGTGATTCGTCCCCTGCTCTATGTGGCCGAAGAAGACCTGGTCGAGTTCTCGGTCCACATGAACTACCCCATCATCCCTTGCACTTTGTGTGGTTCGGTCGAAGGGCGGCGTAAGTTCATCAAGAACACGATCGACGAGCTCGAAAAAACGATTCCTCAGGTGCGGCACTCAATCTTGGCCTCGATGCAGAACGTGCGAACCTCGCACCTGCTCGACAAAGGCCTGACCCGCGTAGGGCACGAGATCCCGGTGCCCACTTCTGCCTGCCAATCCGGCGATGATCTTTTCTAGTTTAGGCTCCCGATGTCTCGCCACATGGTGGATACGACTGAGGGACCGCTCTGGTCCAAATCGCTCGCTCTGGCCTGGCCTGCTGTATTGCAGGCCATTCTGGTCAATTTCTACGCGTTCAACGACTACTTTTTTGTCGGCCTGACCTCCGATAAAGCCGCGACGGCTGCGCTCTCGTCGTGTTTCGCGATTTTGATGATTCACTTCACGATCGTGCGCATTTTGCCCACCGGCGGCACGACGCTCATCGCCCAATATACGGGAGCGCGGCGAACAGCAGACGTGGCGAATGTGTTTCGATCCGCCCTGGTCTCAAGCATGGTCGGCGCCACGGCCGCGGGGCTCATCGCCTACGTGTATCTGGATTCGATCGTGGCCGTGAACAACGCCTTGCCCGATGTGTCATTGCGCATCGGCGACTATTTGCGTGTTCTTTTCATCAGTGCGCCAGCGTTTTCGCTGATGTTGGTGGTCGATGGCGCATTTCGGGCCCGCGGAAACACACGCATCCCGCTGGGTCTTGAGGTTTTGAGCCTCGTCTTAAACACGTTCTTGAACTGGGTGCTTGTGCTCGGCAACCTGGGATTTGCGGCGCGGGGCATCGAAGGCGCGGCCATCGCCACCGCCCTGAGCCGGGCCCTTCCCGGGCTGATCGGGCTTTTCCTGATGTTGCGAGGCGCGCTGCTCTTCGACCCTCGAGGCCCGTTACGGCTTTGGAAACCGACGTTTGAAATCGTGCGTCGCATGGCGCGAATCGGCCTTTTTGAGAGCATGTCGACCGCCCTATACGGCCTGGTCTATCTGGTGATGAACCGAATGGCCGGCGAGATTGGCCCCGAAGCCCAAGGCGGCCTAGGCGCGGGCTTGCGAGGCATCGAATGGTTGGGCTTCGCCTTTGGGGACGGCTTTTTGGTCGCGACCGTCACCATCGTCGGGCAAAATATCGGCGCCGGACAGAGACAACGCGCCTGGCGTGGCGCATGGATGACGGCGCTCACCTCCGCTCTTTTATGTCAGTTGGTTGGATTTGCCTTCGTGCTTTTCCCCGAGGCCCTGAGCGCTCTGGTCACCGACGACCCGCTTACGCATCAATTTGCGACTGAATACGTCTGGATCATCGGCTGGTTTATGTGGGCGGTTGGATTTGAGATGTCGTTCTACGGCGCCTTCATCGGCTGCGGACGGACCGAGATCACGCTCTTTGTCAGCGGCCTTCTTAATATCGCGCGTGTGCCCATCGTCGCCGGCCTGCTTTTTGGATGGGACCAGCTCGTGCCAGCGACACTTTGGGCCACGATGGGCATCGGGGTGGCGCCAGCCTTGACCGGGAGCTTTGTCGTCATTGCCTGGACCATCGGCGGAACGGCCGTGGCCAAGGCGCTTTTCTACCTGGTTTGGATGGCCCGCCGCAGGTCGCTTTAGACTTCTTGGTCAATCGCTTGAATATCTTGGGTTTGGATGCCGTCTTAATGACCAGAACCAAGGAGACGCCATGCGTTGTTTGAACGACCACCAAATTCCAAATCAAGCCACCTTCTGCCCCCATTGCGGTGCTGGCGTGGCCGATAAACCGTTCAATAACCTGTTGATGCATGACCTCGACGAGAGGTCAGACCTCGACCTCGACCTCGAATCCTTCGAAATGCCACGCCGTAAGACGGGCTTATGGTTAGGACTCGCGGCGCTTTTGCTCATCGGTGGAGCCGGTTTGGCCTTAGGGTTGGGTTCATCCCCAGCAGCACCGGTGGCCGAGGCCCCGGTCGTCGCCGTCGTGGCTCCCGCCGCATCAGCCACTCCTGCCGTGTTGGGTCCGGTTTTCAAGGCCGATGCCCTGAAGATCGAGCTGGCCCCGGCATTCTCGACCATTTCTTATGAAGGTCGGCCATTGGTCGACGTGCGAACCGCCGTGGGCAGTCGCTACGCCACGACGGATGAACGCACCCAATCCATCGAAGTCCGGATTCGTCACGCTTGGGAAACCAGCGCCTCAACCGCCCAGAAGCCCCATTTTGCTGCCGTGGCACGCGGCAATATTCATGAAGTGGTCTGGACACGAGCCGGTGAGACCGATTTCCGAGTGATGGACGTGACCGAGCGCGATGTCCGCTTATGGGAGAAGGCCAACGGGAAGACGACTCGAGCCATTCTGGCGAACCTTATCGCAGACCGCTTGAGCGCCATCACAGAACCCCCTTCAAATTCATGAATAATATCAGCCAGCTGGGACGGCCCACGCAATAGCACTTGGTTCGAGCCGAACAGTGAGTATACTCTGAGGGTCCTCAAGCAAGTGTAGTTCCATGAAGTACCTGATTTTGCTGATATCGTTGTTGAGTGCTTGCCAAGCTGAGCCCGCTTCAACAACAACCACCCCCACTGTCCAACAAGCCCCCGTGGCCGCAAAAGAGAAGTGTGAGGATTGTGCGACATGCGGCAAATGCGGCGCCGCAAAATCGCCCGATTACTTCTACTCCCCCTTTGTAGTTAGCTTGGCAGGCTCACATCATTTCAAACAAGTCTCATTCAAAGACGTCGGTTTGAAGCGCACAGAGCCCGGTCCCAACGACCCACTGCTCGAAGTCATCGCTGAATCTCTAGCGATTCACCTCAGCGAATCACAACTGAATGTGCAGGCTCAGGTGAGCTACGACGAAACGATCCTCGACCCACTGAATCATGTCGCTTGCGGTGGAGACCACCTTTACGTCGACATCTGGCGCTCAGGCGACGATCGGCTCGGCTACTCGCTTTGGAGCGGCTGCGGCGACAACGATAATTTCGCGTGGAAAGAAGTCCCAGCCTCATTCGAGCCAACTGACCTGGCGTTGATCGTGGATCCGCTTGCAGCGTCGATCACCGAGAGCCTGGCCCAAGCCACCAAGAATTCCTGCTTCCAGAAGTCCTGCTAAGAACTTTCTAGGACGCGTTCTCGTGTTACTTTTTGTGCATCCTGGATGGAGGTACTCATGAGGCGCACGACGCTCCTTTTGTTGGTGGCTGTTCTTTCGGCATCAGCATGTTCAAGCAGCCCGAAGCGCGGCGACGAAGTCATCGGCTCAACGGCAATCAAGGCGGATTCACAAGAGGCACAAAGGCGTTATGAAGCGGCTCTGGCGCTGCTTGAGTCTGCACAATGGGCGAGCGCAGAAGAAGAGTTCCGCCTGATCCAGTCAGATTTCCCCGACGACGCCATCGCACAGGTGTCGGAGCTTTACTCAGCCCGAGCTGCGCTTCGAGACTTCGAAAACGCCGATGCCGGCCCCCAACGCGCCCTGCCCTTGCTTTCGGGCTTGGCCCAGGCCGAGTCGGTGGATTCACGAATCCGATACGCTGCGATGGTCTACCTTGCGGCAGCACACGCCGCTCTGGGCGATGTGAATCAGTCTCTCGAAACCCTCAAGTCCTATCCAGGTGCGTCCTTGAGCCCAAATATCTTGGCGCGAGACCGCGTCGATGCTTGGACTCTGGTCGTCGAAGGACTCGCGCATGCGCATCGCGAAAGTGAAGCCGTGGCAGCACTCGCCGAAGCATTTTCTGAGGTAACCGACCGCGATTCACAGATCGCTCGTTACGC
>JBFFMO010000486.1:0-4303 GCA_041554035.1 Allomicrovenator sp.
AGAGAATGGCTCCAAACGCATACACATCAATGGCCGGTGACTGTTCATCTGGGTTTTCGATGCGTTCGGGCGCTACGAATCCAGCGTTTTCTGCGGCGTCCAAATCCCGCGGAGCAATGCAAAAGTCGATCACACGCACGAAGTTTTGGTCCGCCCCACGCTGTTCGATCATGATGTTGCTTGGGCGCAGATTTCCATGAACCAGCCCGTGATCGTGGGCGTCCTTCAACGCGATGCAGACTTGCCGAGCAATGCTGATCGCCTGTTCCGTCCCGATAGGCCCCTGCAGCAGAAGTTCGGTCAACGTCACGCCACCGTAGTCGAAATCCGCCTGAAAAAACGTGCCGTCGGGCGTGACGCCGAACTCAATTGGGATACCAGCATGGGGGTCTGTGATGGCTTGAAGGCTGGCGATCGTTTCGCCGATATCGTTGGGAAGGGAACTCTTAAAAATCTTGATGATCATCGGTCGTTGAAGCGAATCATGATCGGCCCTGAAAACCTCGACATCTGAGTTGGAAACGATGAGTTGTCGCAGCGTAAACGAGCCAAAAATACGGCGAGAGGTTTGCTGATTTCCCAAGATCCCAAGGGCGCGTCTGGTTCTCCAAATCAGCAGTCCTGCAGCGAGAAGGGCCGCCAAGGCAATGATGGAAACGAGCGCCTGTTGGGAATCCACGGATTGCCGAAACGCAGACTCTGGAATGGCGACGATGACGACAAGGTCAAGGTTTGGAAGTCCGGCATCCTTGGCGGTAATCCACCAAGGGTTTTGGCCGATCATGACTCGTCGTGTGCCATTTTTATGATCTTGATAGGCCGTCAGGCCATTCGCAAGCGCGGGACGGCCGAGCTCCGTCAGCGAGGTCAATACCTGGCCCTTGCGTTGTTCGGCCGTTAAAAAACGGGGGTCTCGAGGCAGGCCAAGGACCTTTCCGGAAGACGTCGTGACCGCCACAGCGCCCGAGGTCGCCTCTTGCAGTGACGTGGTGTAATTCGAAATATCAAGCAGCAGAAGATCAAGGGCGATGGTCAACATCCCCGAGGGGGTTTCCACACGCACGGACGCTGTGATTCCTGGTTCTTGAGTCGTGAAAAACGTGTAGGGCTCTGTCCACGAGACCTGTCCGTTTTTTTCCTTGGCACCAATGAACCAAGGGCGACTCCTGGATTCGTAGTCGAGGTCTTGATCGTAGGTGTCCAGGACCTCGCCCGTGCTCGACATGCGCGTCCAATGCGACGCACGCGCTTCCGAACGTCGGTCAATGCGGCGGTTAAGCCAACCCTCAGAGGTCTTGAGCAACATGTACTCGCGCCCGTCGTCGCTCGCGATCAACAAAGACGTGGCTGCACTCTGCGAGCGCAGGATGGGAATCAACATGCGATTCAAGGATTCTGGAGAGTCTAAAGAGATCAATCCCTCTTTGGACCAATCGACCAGAAGCTCCAATTGCGTGTCCACAGGCGCAAAGAAGCGGACGAGCTTTGCTCGGGCCTGTTCTTCAGCTGAATTGACAGCGACTTCGGAGGAATAGCGAACCGAGGCGTGGGCGCTGGTCAGCACAACCGCGATGATTGCCCCAAAAGCCACGAAGATGATCAGTCCCACGTTCCGCGCAAAAGATGCGCGAATTGCCGCGGCTTCGTTCCGCGGATCGTCAGGTTCCCTCATTTCATTCATGCCCGCACTATAGCCTGTGGATTCCAAGAAAAGAAGCGTTACAGAAAGGGTGGTTGCGGGTAGAACAAAACCCATGAAACCCTTGATTCAGTGGGCCTGTCTTCGCACAGTGCAGATCTTCTACAAACGAATTCACGTGACCGGACGCAATTTTGTCCCACACGAGGGCCCGGTCATGGTCGTGGCAAACCATCCGAACGGTCTTCTCGATCCCATTTTGGTTCGACTTGGGTTGGACCTCAAAGTTGGGTTTCTGGGGAAAAGCACGCTTTTTGATAATCCCGTTGGCAAAACAACGATGGAGGCCTTTGGCGCGATTCCCGTTTATCGAGCCCAAGATGGCAACGACACGTCACTCAACGATAAGACGTTTGACTTGTGCATCGAACGTTTCGGCCAGGGAGGTTCCATCGTGATCTTCCCCGAAGGTGTGAGCCATTCAGATCCCAAGATGCGCCGCTTGAAGACAGGCGCTGCACGGATCTCTTTGCAGGCAGCGGACGCTCATCCCGACGTGAACTTGATGATTCTGCCGGTCGGTCTTTTTTACGAAGCCAAAGAGGTCTTTCGCTCACAGGTCTCGGTGGCAGTCGGCGAACCGATTCGGGTGAACGATTACCTGGAGGCGTTTCGCGCCGAAGGGTTTGAGGCAGCCACTGAGCTGACGAAACAGATCGATGAAGCCTTTGGTGGTTTGGTTCTGCAGGCCGACACGACTGAAATTTGGGACGGACTTGTGGCGGTGGCTCGGTGGACCGACGAGGCCGCGGCGCATGATATTGAGATCGCGCGAGCACGTGCGCACGAGCTGTCGCAGGCCTACCAGCGCATGTTGGTGGCTGATCCCCACCGTGCCGAGTCGTTGATCGACGAAGTTCAGTCATTTGCCCATTTGCTGCGCTCCATTGGTGTTGACGACCCCTGGGATGTCGAACCTCCGACGTCCGTAAATCGACTCTTCCTTGGGGCGTTGACCCTTGCGCTGTGGTCACCAGCCGCGCTCGTGGGTGCGGTGTCGAGTTGGCCGCTTTACCGCGCATTACGTCCGATCGCGGTAAAAATGGCAGGCACGGAACGAGATCTTGTTTCGACGCTCAAAGCCATCCTTGGGATGGTCTTTTTGCCCTTTCTTTGGGTGAGCGAGGCGGCGCTCCTTGGATATTTTGTCCATTGGATCGTGGGCCTGCTGGCCCTTTTTGTGTTGCCGGCCTGCGGTTATGTCGCGATGCGATTTGGAGAGTTGGTCGAGGCGCGGCGCGAGATCCTGAAGGCCTATTGGATCGGGGCGACCCGTAGCGACGTGCAGGCCGAAATTCGGCTGCGGCAGGAAGAGCTTGCCGGGCGCATAGAAACGGCCCTTGAGGCCTATCGTTAGTTCAGAATATCGATGCCAAGCGGTCCACGGCCAGAAACCGTGGTTTCACCTTCGTCTGTGGTGAGCTTCAGGGTGAAGGCCGCATCGGAGTTGAATTGGAACGGGCTGGTTTTGGTGCCGGCGACGGTCCGCGCCACGGCGCCGTACTCTTCAAGCAGGTCTCGGACCTTCATTTTGCCCCCACGAACTTTCAGCGAAATCCGTTTTCCGCCGTCTCTGGCGGTGATTTGAAAGGTTCGGGGGACATCGTAATCAGATTTATTGTCGTGGACGAAACCCGAGGTCGTCAAAGTGGCATTGGCGCTCGCGAAGACGATGGCGTCTCCCTTGGTGACCAAGACCCAGACGACCGATTTCCCACCGAGGTCCTCGACCGTTAGGATCTCACGCCAGACCACGGCGTAGTCGCCCTCATCGGCCCGGAATCTCGAAAAACGTACGGCGAGGTCGTAGGGAGCGACGGTGGACATGCTCCAGTCGCCCATCCCATTGGACGACGATACGGGCTGCCATTGACCGTCGACTTTGATGCGGCCAGACACGCGTGCTTTCGGGGACATCAAAGCCAACTGGAAGGTCTCGTCGTCGACATCGATTTTTCCGCTTCCGGGCTTCCAGGCGGGGACGACATTTTCGAGCTTCAACTCGAAGGGCATATTGCCCTCATGACGCAGACTGTAGCCGTTTCCGTCGGCTTGGATGCTCGATTTCCCCATACGCATGCTGAAAGACTTTCGGTCGAATGACCATTCGTCACCGTCGAGCTCTTTGCGATAGGTGTAGGTCTTTTGGCCGGGCAATTTCACGCGCACGGAAGTGGCGCCTTTATTATCACCCCAGCCGAGGTTCGAGACAGTGAAGTCCATGTAGACCTCGCCGCCACCATCCAGCGGGATGTTGAACGTGTAACGTTCCGAATAAGCCTCGCCGGATTTCAATTTTGGAATGAATGACGATGAATTTGGAGTGTTGCCCTGTGGCCCCCAAGACGGACCCTTTGAGCCCTGTGCGGATGCGCTCGCGCTTCCGCCTAAAATCATCAACAACACGATAAACCAACGCATAAGCACCTCGGTGGATTGGATGCAAGGCGGCTAAGTTCGGTTGCGCGGAAGGTGTTTTTTATCCTTCGAGGGTCACGATGACATGGTCGATTTTCTTAAAGCCGGCATAGGCTTCTAGTTCGCGCGGAAAATCGAGTTCGCCAGGGTGTTCGCCGTCGCGGTCTTCGATGCGTCCATGAACGC
>JBFFMO010000487.1:0-4299 GCA_041554035.1 Allomicrovenator sp.
AAAACCTCATCGGACATCGTTCGACTCCATGATTTTGACACCTGCGTCTCGCAACTCCTGAATCGCGGATGCTCCGTCCGTGGGACTCAAATTCACCGCACGACAACCGTCCACAATCAGCGATGTTCGAAATCCCTCTTGGACCGCATCCAATGCCGTGAATTTCACGCAATAATCTGTCGCCAGCCCCATCACCCAAACTTCGTCGACTCCGGCCTCCCGCAACAGGGCGGTCATCTCCGTCTTTTTGCGGTGTCCGTTATCAAAAAACCCAGAGTAGCTGTCGATGGTTGGGTCGGTTCCCTTCCTGACGACGTGGTCGAACGCCTCGGTGTTGAGCGTAGAGACAAAGTCCGCCCCATGCGTATCTTGAACACAGTGCGTCGGCCACAACACCTGTGGCAGGCCATGCAGATCAACGACCTCGCCAACCTCGTGGCCCGGGTGCGACGTGGCAAAGCTCTCGTGAGCAGCAGGATGCCAGTCTTGGGTCGCGACAATGAAATCAAAATGCGGCATCAGCCGATTGGCGACCTCGATCACGGCATTGCCGTCAGGCACGGCCAATGACCCGCCAGCGACAAAGTCGTTTTGCAAATCCACCAGAATTAGCGCTCGCATGATCATCCTTGGACTCGAACAAGACTCGTCTCGCTCCATCGGCGATTTCGCGCCCACTAAGACGATAGGGCTTCGTCGCTGATTGCGCGACCTCCAACCACAACGCCCGGCTCAAAGAAGCACAGAGAGCCGCCCTTCTTGAGTGGAGGCACGCAATCGAGGGCTCGCGCGGGTTGCGCTTATGGTGGGTGGACTTCTTGCGGGTTACCCCGCACCGCTCAAGGGTTCTTGGTGCGGTCGAGGAAGGTCTGGTAGTTCACGCCGATATCGTCGCCATAGCGGCCAACGGTTGGATCTGCGGGCACAGGCCGGTAGGTTCCAAAAAATGCGATCGAGTTCGTGTTTGCGAAATAATCGAATCCATTTTCACGGCTACGCGGAACCCATTCGCTGTTCTTGTAGACTCGCAGCGAGCTTGAAATCGGTGTTTCAGGAAGGACATAAGCCGAGGCCAGGCCCGTCGCGGCGTAGATGATGTCCTCGATGGTTTCCGAGATGTCTGCCGCGTCAAGGTCAGCAAACGAACCGCCAGTGGCGAGCGCAACCTGACGATAGGCTTCGCCCTGATTGTTTACGATTGAAAATGCGATTGAATTCGCTGCAAAGAAGACCTTGAAATCAGCCATCTTCTGCATTCCGGCTGCGGAAGTTATCGAGTTGTTCTGAATCGTCTGAGCTTCCTCATCGGACATGAAAATCGCGATCAACTGAGCATTTGGCCGAATCCGAAGCGACTGAGGCGCCGACGATGAGCGCATCCATGAGATGCCCTGTTTCGCTGACTCAAGCCCGAACTCATCGCAACAATCGTAATTGCCGGTCTCGATGTTCACGATCTCGGCGATGAAAGTCGGCAAATCGGTGAACCAACCTGCATTGGCGCGTGGTCGACCTGCATACGCGATGTCCATATTCGCCACCGCTAATCGGTAGTCGAGCGACGTGTTCTGAAGTGATTGGTAGAATTGATTGGCCACCGCTTTGACGCGTGTGTAGTCGTCGTACATCGAACCCGACTGATCCAAAACCCAATAGAAATCGGCTTCAGGATTGCCTTCGCCAGCGCGGAATGTGGTGCAACGCACGCGCTCTCCGTCTCCGGCCTGACTGACGTTGGTGGTGTTGGTCAAGTCGTCCATACGGAACTTAACCTTGTCTCGGGTGTCAAATTTGGTCGACGGCGCCACGGCTGTCGCGATCAGAATTCGATTGCCGTTCACAGCATCACGTCGGTACGTCACCGAGAGGTAGATGCGGAAGTCCTGATAGTTGTTACCTGCAGCGTTTGGAAGGCCGGTGACGTCTGCCGACGAAAACGGTGCGATGCCAAAGAGCAACGAATCACGAACAGCGCGTGCGGTTCGGGCTGACGAGGTTCGAATAAGGAACTTCGAAACGGCGGCCTTGTTGAAATCGTGCGTGTCGAACTCACCGCTGGTATTATCCTGCTGAATCGCACCGACGCTTGCCACACGGCTGCGAAGGGCGAGAAGCACATCCACAGGCGACTGTTGCGAAGCGACTGGTGCATTTGAGAGCAAAGCACCTGCGACTTCGTTTGCCGGGTCGTCAAATACCGCAGCAGCAAGCTTGTCCGTCGGAAGGGCCGTCGCGATCGCAAGTTCCGAGTGGTTACTAAACGCTGGAGGAAGTCCCAATCGCCAATCGCCCTTTGAACTCAGGTAATAATCAACGGGCTCACTCGCGGGCGAATCACATGCGTGAACAACCCAACGGTCTCCGTCTAGAATCCCGTCGTTAAGGGTGTCTGGATTGGTGGGGTTGAACCCAAAATAAAGCTCAAGGTAATCCTCCAGACCATCGCCATCGCTGTCCGAAAGAAGAGGATCGGTACTGGCCTGGAGTTCATCGAGGTCTCCGAGTCCGTCTCCGTCGGTGTCATTATCGCACGAGTCGGTGCCCAAGGACGCTTCGTCCGTGTTGGAAAGCCCGTCGTAATCGCAATCGACTTCGTCAGCCCGTGGCCCCATATAGTTGCAATCTGCCAGGCAGATTTGCAGTGGGTTAAACGGGACGGTGTTATTCGTCGCGTTATTGGTCGCGTTGTTCGTCGCGTTGTTGGTCGCGTTGTTCGTCGCGTTGTTCGTCGCGTTGTTCGTCGCGTTATTGGTCGCGTTGTTCGTCGCGTTATTCGTCGCGTTGTTCGTCGCGTTGTTGGTCGCGTTGTTCGACGCATTATTGGTCGCGTTGTTCGACGCGTTATTCGATGCGTTATTCGATGCGTTGTTCGTCGCGTTATTCGTGGCGTTATTCGACGAATTGTTCGCGGGGTTGGCTGTATTATCCACACATGCTGACAGGGTCAGCAGGGTCGATGTAAGGCAGAGTAATATGCGACTCTTATGCATTTAGAGATCCCGATGAAAGCTCATGTACCCAAATGGGTACTCTGAAGAAGAGTACAGTAGTAAATTTCGGCGCGGTTTTCCAACTCCAACCGATACGATGTTCCCGCGTACGTATTCGATTGACGAAATATCGTCAACAAGCCGTTCACTAACAACAAGTTAGTCATCCAGTGTGGGCAAGGACATTAGGTAGTGAACTGCAGCCGCTGGACCCATTTCTGCGCTCACCATCAAATGACACGTCTCCAAAAGATGAAGGGCCAAGCGCTTATTTTGCCGAAGGGCAGCAAGAGACTCGATCAACTCCAGCAAGTCCGTGCCTCGCGAGCCATACTCTTTGATCACAGCTTTCCGATCAAATTTGTTCAAACGCATGGCCGCGGCGCCAATGCGAAAGTCGTCACTCCCGGGTGCCGCGATGTCGATGAACAGATTCCCTGAGCCGGCCAATCCAAACGTGGTGCGCTCTTTTCCACCACGATGAGCGACAAACCGCCCCATCTCGGCCAGACCTCGCGAAAACAGGGTGGCCTGAAGGCTATGCCCCAATCCGAGTTCGCTCAGCACACCGCAACCCATCGCGATCACTCGACAATAGGCTGCCGCCAATTCCGCCCCGATGATGTCGGGAGTCCGATAGATCCTGAAAGAAGAACTCACCAGAGCCTCGCCCACCAACTCATGCACCTCTGGAAACACCGTCGCACAAACCCCCGAGGCCGCATGGCCCTGAGAGATGTCTTCTTCGCGCATCGGGCCGGTCAAAAAACCCATTCGGCGAGTGGGCGTCTCTTCGCTGAGAAGCTCCGAAACCGTTTTCAGTGAGGTGTGCTCAAGGTTGCGTGCGAGGTGAACGATGGCGTGGCGACCCGTAATATGATCACCGACCTCGCGAGCCACCTTCCGCATCTCATTGATGGGCAGAGAGAGGAAAATCAGATGATGCTCCCTTAACGCCTCCAACTCGATCAGCTCCACCCCCTTGGGGAGGCGACGCCGACCGCGCCCGTCATGATTCCACATCACCGGGGTCTTACCGTTGGCCAGAAGCAATCCAGCAAGGGCGTCAAAACGGTCGCCATGACCAACAATCGCGACTTTTTCCATGATCAGTCCCTACACCTTTGCACGTGCGAGGATATCCCGCGCATCCAAGCCAAATGGCCGCAAGCGATTTCCGTAAAAGAGAAGCAAATCCACCTTATTGATGCGGACGCCTGAGGGCACGTATTCAATCGCTGCCGGAATATGGAACATCGTCAGCCCACGCACCCCCTGGTCCATGACTTGATCGATGCTCCCGGAGCCT
>JBFFMO010000488.1:0-4292 GCA_041554035.1 Allomicrovenator sp.
AAAATCCGTTTTAAATTGGTCCCAGAGCTCTGGGGGCTGGTCCCGAAAATCCCATTCGAATTGCTGATTTCTGGGCGAAAAATAGCGCTCTTTTGCGCGAGTCCCATCTTCGTCGCGTCGTATGCCTAAAATCACGGATTCGTAGCCATGTTCGGCAATCAGATCCTGCAGTCCGTCTCGTTTGAGCAACGAACAGCACTCCACCCGAGTGGCCTTCCCATTTGGAAAAGTCTCGCCGCGATCATAGGCATCCTGATTGGTTCCGACGACCATATCAAGGCCCCATTCTTTGGCCAGAGCGTCACGAAACTCGATCATTTCGGGGATTTTGTAGCGAGTGTCCACATGGGCGCAAGGGAACGGCACGTGCCCAAAAAATGCTTTGCGCGCCAGCCATAACATCACGCTCGAATCCTTGCCGATGCTCCAGAGCATGGCCAGGTCTTCGAATTTATTAAATGCCTCGCGCAGGATGTAGATCGAGCGCGCCTCGAGGTCATCCAGATGTGAATAATCGGGAAGCTCATGACGTGGTGTGTAGCGAGAGGTCTCCACCAGTTGAGAAGCTTCGCCTTCAAAAAAATTATGGGACGGTGCTGTGCTCATGACTTTCCTCCTGCCGGGTGCAACCCACATTCTCGACTGTCTTTTTGTTCCCACCACCATCGGCCGGCTCTTTCGTCCTCGCCGGCTTGAATCGCTCTTGTGCAAGGTGCACAGCCAATCGAAGCAAAACCTCGATCGTGGAGAGGGTTATAAGGCACATTATGATGCTCGATGTAGGTCCAGACCTGGTCTTTGGTCCAATCCACCAACGGATTAATCTTCACCAATCCGCCGTGCATCAGGTCCAGTTCGACCACCTTCGTATCTGTACGTGTGATATTTTGTTCGCGACGCAATCCGGTGATCCATGCTTCGCGACCGGCCAGTGCACGAACCAGGGGTTTTAGCTTCCGGGCGCCGCAACACGCCTTGCGGGCATCGACGGATTGGTAGAAGCCGTTCACACCGTTTTCGCTAACCATGGGCTCGACGTCTTCTGGTGCGGGAAACAGAATCGAGACGCCGATTTTGTATTGGTTTCTGACACGCTCCACCAACTCGTAGGTCTCGGGGTGCAGGCGTCCGGTATCGAGCATGAACACATCAATATTGGTCTCGGATCGGCTGATGAGGTCGATCAACACAACGTCTTCCGGACCAAAACTCGACGCCAAAACGACTCGCTTTCCGTACGTCTCGCCCGCCCAACGAAGGATGGCTTCGGCGTCATGATTTTCGAGTTCATCACTGAGGGCTCGGATTTTTGCGATACTCATGTTGGGCCTCCCGAAGCCAGCATCGGCATCGATGCGGGCCTTTCCTCGCAACGGCTCGCAGAAACAGGAACCGTGGCGGCCATGGCTTCAGCGGCGAGCGCCTTGCGGCGATACCATATCACCTGACCCAGAAAAGTAAGCCGAATCAACCAGCCCACCAGGAAACCTGCAGCAAAAACCATCGAACCCATTTGTGCGGCATAGATCATTGCACAAAGGCGACCGAAGAGGTTCATCGATGGAAAAAGAAGGCTGATGTCGTCCGCATGCTTCCTGCGCCAAAGGCGTATGATCTGCGGACCGTAGGATGTTTCCATGCACCACATTCCGACAACGCCCAGGACTTGCCATGAAAGTGTCATTGGTTTCTCCGATAGACCGGTGTCAAACCGTCAGCGGCCGTCTGATACACGTCAGAAAATTCGCGAAATGCCTTCAGGGCTGCTTCCGCATTTTGGCCTGCTTTTAATTCGAAGGTGTCAAAACCGCATCTCGACAAATAGAAGAGCTGGTCTCGTAAAATATCGCCCTCGGCTCGTAATTCGCCCTCAAAATGATGGCGTTCCTTCAGCAGCCTGGCCGACGAATAATTTCGGCCATCTGCGAACTTTGGAAAATGCAGCGCGATAAGGGGAAGCTTGTGAACACCCAGTTCGACCAAATCGTCGATCGACGTTCCAAAATCCACGCGCACACCGACATCTTGTGGTTTACCGAGTGCCTTCCAGTGTTCTAGCGCGACAAAAGAGTGCGCCGACGGCGTATCAGATTCCGTAAAAACAAAGGGGCTGGTCGAAAGACCGTTTTTATCAATTAGCGCCATAAACGGCCTCCTTGAAGGGTTCGCGCCCAAGGCGTCGG
Organism: Allomicrovenator sp.; assembly: GCA_041554035.1. Classification (GTDB taxonomy): domain Bacteria; phylum Myxococcota_A; class Bradymonadia; order Bradymonadales; family Bradymonadaceae; genus JBFFMO01. The sequence continues at coordinate 2,184 of JBFFMO010000488.1, forward strand.
TATGCAGCCAAAAACTCTTCACCACCGATGCGGTTTTGAACGTAGAAATCCAAAACCTTTTCCACGGCTCCAGCAATCTGGTCTTTTGGAATCGCGGGCCCAAGCCATTTGCCCAATGACGCATCGTCAGCGGCGCTGCCGCCCAACATCACCTGATAATATTCTTCGCCGTTTTTATCGATGCCAAGGATGCCGATATGCCCGACATGATGATGACCGCAGGCATTGATGCAGCCCGACATTTTGAGTTTTACTGCACCCAATTCATGGATTCGGTCGAAGTCCTCGAACACGTCCGTAATTTCGGCCGCAACACCGATCGAACCCGCATTGGCCAGGGCACAGAAATCAAGGCCTGGACAACAGATCAAGTCCGTAATCGTCCCGATATTCGGGGTCGCGAGATCGCTGGCGGCCAGGGCCTTCCAAACTGCGTAAACGTCGTCTTGCGCGACATCACCAAGCACAAGATTTTGTTCATGCGTCGTTCTGACTTCACCAAACGAGTATTTTTCGGCGATATCGGCAACCGCATCGATCTGGTCGGCGGTGGCGTCTCCAGGTGGGCGAAACCTAGATTTCAACGAAATATACACAATCTGATAACCGTCGATTTTATGGTCGGCAGTATTTTGTTCGTACCATCTCGCGAATTTTGCATCCGAAGCTAACGCCTCGCTCAACGCCAATGAAGTGGCGGGCTTTTCGAGGTAAGCCGGCGGCTGAAACATCGAGCCCATGCGGTCGAACTCAGCGCTCGGAATCTTGAGCGAACCATCTTTGATATGGCTCCACTCGGCTTCTAGCTGTCGCCGAAACTCCTCGATCCCGAGCCGCTTAACCAGGATTTTAATTCGCGCTTTATATTTATTGTCGCGGTCCCCGTGCAGGTTGTAGACACGCAGAATCGCCTCTGCATGGGACACCATATCTTCGGGTGCCAAAAACTCGTGGATCACTTCGCCGATAATGGGCGTGCGTCCGAGCCCTCCGCCCACAACGACCTGCAGCCCGACTTCGCCCTTTTCGTTTCGAAGCATGCGATAGCCAATATCGTGCACCGCGACTGCGGCGCGATCATTCGTTGCACCGGTAAATGCGATCTTAAATTTACGCGGTAAATACGAAAACTCAGGATGGAAGCTCGACCATTGGCGCATGATTTCGGCGTAAGGCCGCGGATCGACGATTTCGTCAGACGCAATACCGGCAAGATGGTCAGCGCTGATATTTCGGATGCAGTTTCCAGAAGTCTGAATCGCGTGCATCTCGACGTCGGCCAACACCTGCAAGATATCAGGCACGTCCTTCAGGCTTGGCCAGTTGTATTGAAGGTTCTGGCGCGTCGTAAAATGGGCGTAATCGCGGTCGTAGTGGCGCGCAATATGCGCCAAGGCCCGAACCTGGGCGGTATTCAGCAACCCGTACGGAATCGCCACACGCAGCATATAAGCGTGCCGCTGCAGATAGAGACCGTTCATCAAGCGCAGTGGCCGAAAATCGTCCTCCGACAGGTCGCCGGCTAGACGCCGTGTGACCTGGTCACGGAACTGGTTGACCCGTTCTTGCACGAGCCCGGTATCAAGAGCGTTATAAACGTACATATTAGCCTCCCACCGCGACAGCGTGTGCTGGCGTAAACTCACGCACGTATCCGCCCACCATTTGTCCTCGCAGACGCACGACTTCTCCCACCACGATCGTCGCGGGGGATTGGATGCGCTCGTCGCGGACCAATTGGTAGATGGACTCTAAAGTTCCGACGACGACCCGTTCGTCAGCCGTGGTTCCTTTTTCGATGACCGCAACAGGTGTCGATGAATCGGCTCCCCCCGCTACCAATGCTGCAGAAATCCGGTCCAAGCCACGCACGCCCATCAAGAACACCAAAGTGCCGCCGGTCTTGGCCAAAGCGGACCAGGTGTCTTCGATCGGCAAATCTTCGTCGGCAGACATTCCCGTGATGACCGTAAAATGGGTTGCTACGCCGCGATGTGTGACCGGAATCAGAGCCGTTTCAGGCACCGAGATGCTCGAGGAAATCCCCGGTACCACATCAAACGTCACCCCAAGCTCGGTCAGGTAAATCGCCTCTTCCCCGCCTCGCCC
>JBFFMO010000489.1:0-4286 GCA_041554035.1 Allomicrovenator sp.
GATCGACCTTGTGCCGCTCGACCCCACTGGAACCTACGACGTTCGTGGATTCTGGGACCTCTCGGAAGCGATCTCGCAGTCAGGCGGCGCCGGAAGCATCATCGTTGGATTGATCGACTTCCTCGCGAATCCAGGCCTCTTTGTTTACGACTTTGTGATCACGCAGATTCAGAACTCGACCACATTTGATGTGATGACGCTCTTGAACGCCTTTGGCGCGCAGACGCTTATCTCGGATGCGATCAACGACTTCATCTTCCAAGACGCGACCCTTCAGAAGTTCCGCGACGTGGGCATTGGTCTGCAGCAGATGCTCAACAACCTCGAAGTCGAGAGCAAGCTCGTGATCAACAAGCGCATGGCTGACTTCTCGTTCGAAGGTTACGAGCACTGGGAAAAAATCATCATCAATGCATCGTGGAACTGCCCGGTTGGCTCGCCAGCGGGTTGTGGTCGCTACGAGATTCCAGTCGACCCAGCAGGAAACCTTCCTGGCCTTGGCAACGTGAATTACTTGTGGAGCGGCAACGTCACGGACTACGACCAGCTTCATATCAACAGCCACGCCTTCAATTTTGCTTACGGCGCACTTCTGTTGACCATCATCGAGCAGGTCGCCATTCCCCAGCTTACGGGTGGAAACGCCAACACGCTGGCCGGTGCCCTCTCATACTGGATTGATTGCCCAGGACTTGCTCAAAGCGTGGCAGGAAACCTTCTTTGCTTGAGCCCTGGTCAGTGCCTTGGTCAGACGATTGTTGAACAAGCCTGTGTCGGTGCGATGAACAGCGTTGCAGCGTCGGTTTCGGCACCTTTGCTCAATCAGTCGGTCTCGTTCGACCTCGAATTTACCGGCGGCGCAACTTTGGTTGACGGCCAGTCGGAAGGCTTCGTCGACAACATCATCGACGGACATAATGTCGGAACGATGGTTTCGACCGGCGCTCCTGTGGATGTGCTGTGGAGCGCAGTCCTCGAAGGGATCTAAGCCCTCAGGCTCATAGAGATTTAGAAATCGCCGCATGCCGGCGATTTTTTTTTGCACAAAAAACGACGGGGCCCACGACCAATGAATTGAAACAACGCATTTGCGTTCAATTTTTTTCAGAGGTCGAAAATGAAATCCCTTTTACTTGTTGTTGTGATGGCCCTTGGCGGATGTATCTACGAACACAGCGATGAACCTTGTGGCGACCACACGATGGTCTACGGGTCGGATGGGTGCAGCGGCACCAGTGCTTCTCCTGACTTCAACGATGATTGGACGGAGCCGCAAGGATGTGGTTCTGGATGCGCCGTGTGCTCGAACGGGACATGTCTGGATTATGCCGATCCGTGGACGGATTGCGGCACTGATAGCCAGTGTGGTTCAGGCGAGTTCTGTATTGGCGGCGATTGTGTCGCGTGTGGAACTTGCGAATCGGATGCCGAGTGTGGCGCTGGAACGTGTTCAGCGGATGGTGTGTGCTTGGATGCCGAGCGATGCCGCGCCGACATCGACTGCGCTCTTGGCCAAGTATGTGCGCCAAATGGCTTTTGCTCGTCACCTACGACCGACCCGACCACCGACCCAACGACTGATCCCACGACCGACCCGACGACCGACCCCACAACGGACCCCGACACATGTCCTGACGAAAACGACGTCTGCGGACCGACCACTTGTGTGTTCAACAGCGAATGCGGCACCAACGGTGTCTGCGTCGACGGTGGGTGTTCGTTCACATGTCAGGCGGCTGCGGATTGCACCGCTGGCGAAATCTGTGACGCAGGTGTTTGTGTGTCCGATCCAAACGGCGGCACTCAATGCCTCTACAACGCTGATTGTGATGGCGCGGTATGCCAGAATGGATACTGCCTTGATCGTTGCACCGTCGATATCGACTGTGGAGCAGGGCAAAGCTGCCATGCTGGAGTCTGCCGACGAGACACCGCGCCTCAGCCCGAGTGCCGCGTGTCGGCCGACTGTTCGAGCCAGGAAATCTGCCAGGACGCGCGTTGCCGACTCAGCTGCACATGCGATGAAGATTGTGGAACCAGCGCCTTCTGCGAAGCTGGGGCTTGCATTCCGAGTGTCGAGGCTTCTCCAGAATGTTTGATGTCGGCGGATTGTGGTGCCAACGAAGCCTGCATCAATGGAGCTTGCCTCTAATCAGGCATTTCAGCCTCGAGCGGTGTTCGTTATGCTGGCAGCCAGAACTTCAACGAGACAGGAACGCGTGACACAGCAAGCGAAGGTACAATTTGACCCAGAGGCTGCCCTGATTGAGGCGGCAAGCGCGGGCGATATGTCCGCGTTTCGGGCCTTATACGACCTTCATTTGCCCTTTGTGACACGTGCGGTTGCCCGGCTTCTTGGGCGAAGTCCCGAATTCGAGGACGTCGTCCAAGAAGCGTTCATCCAGGTGTATCGGTCGCTGGGAAGCTACCGAGGAGAGTGTGCCTTCACGACCTGGCTCTATCGAGTGGCGCGCAATGTGTCGATTGACCATCTGCGCAAACGTCGGGTCACGACGGTCGAGCTCGACGCCTGGCGCCCTTTAGCTGCCGATTCGGATGAGTGGGCCAAGCTTGAGGCTCGAGACCTGTGTCGTGTGCTCTACGCCACGCTCGATGCCATGAGTGTCGAACACCGAGAGGTCTTCGTGCTCCATGAGGTGGAAGGAATGAAATTGCGTGAGATTGCCGAGCTGACCAACGAGTCGATCAACACGGTGGCAGCCCGAGTCCGTCGGACCCGGGAACGTTTGCAGGCCGTGCTCGAAAACACCATGCGTGAGATCGACCCATGAATCATTTTGATGAAAACGATTTCAAACGCTTGGCCTTTGACTACGTGCGCGGCGATCTGAACGAAGAAGACGCAGCGGCGATCGAAAATCGGATGGTCGATTCTCCGGCTTATCGTGAGTACGTGCAGCGAATCGACTCGATGATTGGGGCGGCCAGAAAGGCGCCACCCGAGGCCGAACAAACGATCAACGCGGATTCGTTATTTTCCAGGATCGAGAGCTCGATCCGTGAAGAAGATGACCATAAAGACCACCCACCCGTCGTGGTTCACTTTTCGGAAGTATCCGAAGAAAACGTCGACTCGCGGCGGAACATTTGGGTTTGGCCGGCTTTGGCCATGGCCGCAGCTTTGGTCCTTGTTGGAGTCTGGTTCGCGACGTCTCAAATGTCGGACACGGCGACCATCACACCTGAACCTGAAGTCGCGAAGGTAGAGACGAGCGAGCCCGTGGTCGTCGCCGTCGCTGAGCCAAGGATTTCTGTAGAGCCTGTAGATTCGCCCGATCCCGACGTTCATATCTTTGCGAGCAAGGACGCGAAATTTGAGATGGACGGTAAATTCGACAAACGTTTGGTGCTCGAGGACGGAACGTTATTGGTGGAATTTATCCCGGATTCAGGCGTTCGCCTTTCGGTTCAAGGCAAGTCGTTTGAGGTCCGCGTGGTCGGAACGATTTTTTATGCTTCCACCGATGGAGAAGGGCTCGTGGGCGTGGTTGCAGGAGAGGTGCTCGTGACTCCGGAAAGCGGCGGGCCCGTTTCAGTCAAGGCCGGCCAAGAGTATGTGGTGGGCGAGGGAGTACGCTCGGCGAATACGGACCGGCTTGCTGAGGCGAACCTGCATGTCGACGTTGAACGCCACCTCGACCTTCTGGCGGCTCGTAGGGTCGTTAAGGATGCTCCGATCATTCGTCGCAAGGTCGTCGAACCCGGTCGATTGGCTCCGGAACACGCGGATCTTCGAAATGAGGCGAACCAACTTATTCGGCAGGGCGACATCGAAGGCGGGGCCGCAATGCTTGAAAAACTACTCGGAATGCTCGATGCCAACGAGCCCGCGGCAGGCTCCATCCGACTCGACCTCGCCCGAATCTATCTGCGCCGGCTGAATCGTCCTCAACAAGCCGCCATTCATCTGAAGCGTTTCGTGACGACCCGCCCAAATGATGCTGCGACTCCCTTGGCCCGCAGCGAGTATTGCCGGATCTTGAGCAGCGGTGGCAGAACCGATGAGCTTTGCCCATGAGGCGATTCCTTGGGTTGGGCTTGTTGCTCTGGAGCGTTCACGCTCAGGCCGAGCCCCCACCCACACTGGCTTTGATTACGGACAAGACTTGCGCAGATTTGGATACCGAGTCTGCGTTTGCCAAAGAGCTACGTGTGCGTCTGCCCGAGGTGGTGTTGAAGGTCGGAGCCACCGATACGGACGACACGTGGTTCCTAAACTGGACGCCCAGAGGCAGCTCCTGTTGGCTGGAAATCAAAGGCCCAGA
>JBFFMO010000490.1:0-4275 GCA_041554035.1 Allomicrovenator sp.
GGGAATGCGTTATGCGGCGGCCCTTTCACTGAATGGGAGCGTGCGAGCCGTGGTCATTCCCCATGACGACAAGCTCGCCGCTGTCGAAGAGATGATCGAGATTTTGCGAGACTACTCGCCACGATTCGAGGTCGCCGACGATCAGCCTGGAACTTTCTGGCTTGATATTCGAGGCCTTGACCGACTTTTTGGGTCTTTGGATTTATGGAGCCTGGCGTTGCACGAAGCGATGTCCGAGATGGGCTTTTTATCGGCGGTCGTGGTGGGGTTCACCAGATTTGGAACCTATGCATTTGCTCAGGCACTTCGCGCTCGTGTGCATGTATTTGCGCGACCCGCTGACGAGACCCAGACCGTCCACAGGCTGCCAATCGACCGTATTGGCCTGGACCCAAAGACTCTTGGATCGTTTAAAAAGCTTGGAATCGAAACGGTTGGGCAATTTTCGGAGCTTCCTGCCGGTGGAGTTCGGGAACGATTTTCTGCACAGGCGAGCGTCTTACACCGGATGTCGCGTGGCGAATTGGTGTGGCCGTTACGCCCGGTACAGATCGAGGACGCCGCCGAGCGCCGTGTGGAGCTCGACGAGGCTGAGTCGGATTCGAATCGACTGCTCTTCATCATCAAACGCGAATTGCACCCGCTTCTGCTTGAGCTCAGTGCACGTCATGAAGACCTGAAAACACTTCACCTGAGTTTTCATCTGGCCGACCATGACACCCATACCCACACGATATCGCCCGCCCGCCCTACTCTAGAGGACACTCGAATTCTGGAGCTTGTGCGGCTGAAGCTCGAACGCATGTTGATCCCCACAGGCGTCTGCGCCCTGAGTATTCGCGCTGAGGGTGTGCCTATCCGTCGTGAACAATCGCGCCTGTTTAAACGTTCATCACGAGATTTGGAGGCGGTCTCACATGCACTCGCGCGTCTGCGCACGGAATTTGGAGAAGGATGTGTTCTGCAGGTGGTCGACACGCATGGACATCTTCCCGAAGAACGCTTTTCGTTGGAACCGCGGGTGCAGGTTCCCCTCCCCGACTCCAAGACGACGGGGCGCACGGCAATTCGACGTATTCGGTTCAAACCGGAACCCCTGCACCGCTTTCGAAATATCCCTCTGACGGGTTGGCTTGTTCGTGGTCTGGACGCAGGGCCCATTGTGGAATCGTGGGGTCCCTACGTGCTTTCGACAGGCTGGTGGGGGGATCACGAGGCGCATCGTGAGTATCATTTTGCTCAGACAAGGCGCGGAGACCTGGTGTGGCTTTACTGGGATGGCTGCCGACACCAATGGTTTTTGCACGGGGATGTTGAGTAGATCTAAATCGCTTGCGTGAAATTCCAGACATGCCCGTCTGGATCCTTGAGCGAGAACATCCGCATTCCCCATGGGAAATCCTTCGGTTCTGAAGGCTTTGCTCCTGCTGCGGCAAAACGCTCAAAAGTGTCATTCACGGAATCCACTCCGATCTGCAACTCGAATCTTGGGGAACCGGCCTGGAATTCAGGGTCAAGATGAATCCCCAACTTGAACTCGCCGAAGGTCATTTCACAATACGACGGGTTATTGGCTGCCGCGAAGTCGAACGTCACGCAGTGATTGACGTCATCCCAATAGCCCTTAAACCCAAAACCGAGCGCGTCTTTATAAAAATTCACGCTTCGCTCAACGTCGCTGACGTAGAGCATCACAGCCATCGATTGGTACATATCTGACCTTCAGTTGGGCGCGAAACTCAGCAGCTTTTTAACCACCTGAGCGCGATGAGAAATCGTATTTTTCTGGTCGAGGGGGACCTCGGCCATCGTCAAATCCCACTGCGGAATCAAGAAGTACGGATCATAACCAAATCCCCCCTCGCCGCGAGGCTGTGTGATAATCACGCCTTCGCACGTGCCTCGAAAAAGCAGCACGATGCGGTCATGTTGACGGACAGCAACGCCCAAAGCTGGAGTGCCTTCGAAGGGCTGGGCATCTTCAATCCCAAATCGCCGGGCCAACGCCTGACCTTCCGCGTCGGGCGCCAAACACAGCGCCAGAACAGCGACGTATCGTGCCTGCCGTTGGTCCGCAGGAACGCCCGAGATCTTTTGCACGAGTTTCAGGTTATTCGCGTGGTCATCGCCCTGCTCTCCCGCGTACCGAGCGCTGTAGACTCCCGGACGACCGCCAAGCGCGTCGACCTCTAACCCGGAATCATCGGCGAGGACCGACATGCCCGTGAAGAGCGAAACCTCGAGCGCTTTCTTGAGTGCATTGGCCTCGAATGTGTCCCCGTCTTCTTCGACCTCTGGGACCGCAAGACCGCATTCAGCAAGACTGACAAGCGGAATATCCCCCAAAACTTCGTGAAGAAGCGAATTGAACTCCCGGACCTTTCCGGCGTTTCGCGTGGCTAGAATCATCTTAGTTGATGCACATGCCGCCGCCGTCCATGCCGGCATATGGGCAGTAGAGTGCGGCATCGCCAGGGGCGAGGTTGGCAAATCCGATACGGCAATAAAGCGTGTTTTTGTCGGTGTCTGCGGCGAGCCCGACGACCATCGTCTGACACGCAGCAAGGCATGCAGCGTTGTCGACGTAGATTTCGTTGCCTGCCGTACAATTGGCGATCGCGGCATCACAATAGGTGGTGCAGAGGTCAGCACAATCCCCGTCGTTTCCCGGCGTACAATTTGATGGGCAACATTGGTCTGCAACGACGTTACAGGCCGTGATTGCTGTAAATGAGCATTCGGACGTACACATCAGCGCCACACCCATGAGTGCATCGGTTGTGCAGGCATCGTTGTCGTTGCAGGCCGTCGGACACGTGGCGACTGGGTCGCAGGTCTCGCCGGTTTCGATCGTGCCGTTATCGCACACGGCCGTGCAGTCGGTGTCCATGGCCGGTGTGCATCCTGCTGGGCAGCACCCATCACCACTTGTGCAGGCCGTGATCGAGACACGGTTGCAGCTCGCCGAACAGTCGTCTTCGGATCCCGTGAAATTCTCGGTCGTGCAGGCGTCGGCGTCATCGCAAGCCGCAGCGTCTGCAGGACAAGCGCCCGGGGCGCCAGCAGCGATCGCCGAATCACATTCCTCAGCGCCCGTGACGGTCGCGTCGCCACACGTCGAATTGCAGTCGTCGTCATTGGTCAGGTCACACCCAAGGGCGCAGCAGCCATCGCCATTGACGCACTCGGTGATGGGCAAGTTGGCGCATTGTGCGCTGCAATTTGCAGCCGATCCCGTCAGAGAATCCGCTGTGCAGGCATCCGCGTCATCGCAGCTGGCTTCGGTGGGGCAAGATGAGGGTGGGTCACAGGTTTCGCCTTCGTCGATCATCCCGTTATCGCAGTTGGCCGAGCAGTCCAAATCGTTGGTTGGACCGCAACCAGAAGGACAACATCCATCGTCATCAACACACGCGATAATGCTGAATGGAGCACAGCGAGCGTCACAATCTGCGGCCGTCCCAAAGAAATTCTCGTTGGTGCAAGAGTTGCCGTCGTCCACACAGGCAGTGGCACAGACGCCTACGCCCTCGGTGATGGCAGAGTCACAGCTTTCGCCGTTATCGACCTCACCGTTTCCGCAGAAAGACGAGATGCAGGTTCCAGCAACGCCGCATGCCAATCCAGGTCCACAGAGTCCGCAGACACCACCGCAGCCGTCCGGCCCACATGCCTTGCTGGCACAGGTCGGAGCGCACTCGCGATTGGTCTCCACGTCCCCTTTACACCCAACAAGGGCCACGACGACCGACGCTACCATCCAAACCAGCTTCATCTTGTCTCCAGTATTTCTACACGCATCTTAAAGGAACCATTCGCGAGTTCCTAAGCTTTTCAGAAGCTTGAGCCAGGCTGTGTCAAAAAATCGCTTTCTTCGTCGGTACTTTTGCGGCCCAGAATCTCGTTTCGGTGCGGGAATCGCCCAAACCGAGCCACGATTTCGCGGTGTTTTAACGCATAATTCAAAAAGCCCAGATATCCCTCGCGAGCCGCATCTGAAACGTCCTCCGCCAGTTCCTTGGCCAACTCGACGCAACGGTCTTGGTACACAACGTCTTCAGAATGTTCCAAAGGAAGGTAGACGAACATTCGTTCGATGGGATGCAGCGCCCTGTCGGCCCGGGTCTCGATCAGCGCCAGCGAAACCGAGAGCGCTTTGGGATCTGCGGCGTACATTTGCGGTGAGTCTCGAAAGGCATTTCGAGAAAACTGGTCCATCAAAATGATCAGGGCAACCGCCGACTTCGGGCTCTTCTGCCAAGCATCGAATTCACC
>JBFFMO010000491.1:0-4273 GCA_041554035.1 Allomicrovenator sp.
AAGTTGTTCTCAGATCGAGACGGCTTTGCCCGCAAGGCCTGCTACTCGCCGTAGACTTCGGCCGAGACGGCTTACTCGGCGCGATAGGCAGCTTCAGGCAACAAAGTTGTGCCCGCTCAGCTGACGCGGTGAAATTTAATCAGGTTCGTTTCGGCATTCGGACGAACCGGAGACCCCATCACAATCACGATTTCATCGCCCGACTTGATGTCGTGGTGGTCCTTCAGCATCGTTTCGATCCGGTCCACGGCGTGTTCCATCGTGTACGTCTGATCTCCAACCACGTTGGCCTGAAGGTCGAGATCGATATGGTGTGGAACCACGCCCCAATACAACGCCATTTGGCGGGCGAGGGTCTCGTCCGGTGTGCAGGCGAAGATGGGTTTGTTGGGCCGATGGGCCATCAAGAGCCGAGCGCTTGAGCCCGACAGCGTCAACACGACAATTCCGCGAACATCGAGCTCCCGTGCTGCCATCGATGCACTGCGGGCCACCGCGCTTGGAAAGCTTCTCAAGTACTCGGTCGAGATGTCTTCTCGCGAATCCGCGTACACGGCGCTGCCTTCAACTTCTTTGATGATGTCCGCCATCATCTGAACCGCTGCAATCGGGTATTTACCTGAAGCGGTTTCTCCCGAGAGCATCACCGCGTCCGTTCCATCGAGAACCGCGTTGGCAACGTCAGACGCCTCGGCTCGCGTTGGACGCGAGTTCTCGGTCATCGACTCAAGCATCTGCGTGGCAGTGATGGTTGTGCGTCCCATCGACTTGGCGAGCTTGATCGCCATCTTCTGAATGACCGGGACTTTCTGCGGCGGTAATTCAACACCAAGATCGCCTCGGGCAATCATGATTCCGTCCGAGACCGCGATGATCTCGTCAAGAACGGCGATGGCTTGTGGTTTCTCGATCTTGGAAATGATCTTTTGCGGTGCTGATGCAGGCATGCGCGCACGCAACATATGGATGTCGAGCGCGGACCGCACAAAGCTGAGCGCGATGTAGTCGACGCCCAGATCAAGTCCGAACTCCAGATCCTCGCGGTCTTTTGGTGTCAGGCTTGGGGCCGAAACCGCCGCAGTTGGAATGTTGATTCCCTTATTATTCTTCAGTGTGCCGCCGATCTCGACGATCGTGCGGACATCCAACCCATGAACGTCGGCCACGCGCAATCTGAGCAGGCCGTCGTCGAGCAACAAGATGTCGCCAGGATGAACGTCGTAAGGCAGGTCCGAATAGGTCGTCGAAACACGATCATCGTCGCCAAGGATATCATCGGCGGTGATGACGAATTCGGCGCCCTCGATCAACTGTGTTGAACCGGTTTCGAATTTGCCGACACGAATCTTGGGACCCTGCAGGTCCTGAAGGATCGCGACCGTGCGCCCCATATCCTTCGAAAGCCGTCGAAGCGTGTTGTACACGCCGCGATGGTCGTCGTGGGTTCCGTGAGAAAAATTCAGCCGCGCGACGTTCATGCCAGCCGAAATCAGCTCGGCGAGCATCTCTTCGGAGCTGGAAGCGGGCCCAATGGTGCAGACAATTTTTGCGCGGCGCATGGTGACTCACAGTGGTCGGAAAAACGACTATGACGTATCACGGAAGCGCAGCACGCAACAGTAAACAGGATCACATCACGACGCGATTTCGCCCCGATTGCTTGGCAACATAGAGGCGGTCGTCTGAGATCTTGACGAACGCGAACGGGTTCAACTCTGGATCGCCCAATGCGGCTACCGCCTCGCGGTACTCAAGCAAGTCAGAGACGCCCATCGACATCGTGACTGGGATCGAGATGTTGTCGAAAATAAAGGGTTCGCCGTCGATGAGCCGTCGGAGCTTCTCACCTAAATGCGCACCCTGAACTTTGCCCAGTTCCGGCAGCATCAAAATGAATTCTTCGCCACCATAACGGCCAAAAACGTCGTCGCGACGGATATGATCTTTGATGCGTCGCGCCACCTGACGAAGGATATGGTCCCCTGCAAGATGGCCGTAGGTATCGTTGATGGCTTTGAAATGATCGATATCAAGCATCACGAGCGTCAATTCGCGGTCGTAGCGCAAGGACCGGCTCATCTCGCGTTCCATCTCTTTCAAGAAGTAACGCTTATTGTAGATCTGGGTCAGACCGTCGGTCGTGGTGAGCTTATAAATCTCGTCGTGGTACTGGGCCTCGACATTCGACCCGGAAAGAAACTTGAAGATGGTGCGCCCGATCTTGATCTGGTCGCCGTCCATCAGCTTCTTTTCACGCACTTGATTGTCGTTGACGTAGGTGCCGTTGGTCGATTCGAGGTCACGCGCAACGACTGAATCACCGTAATTATCAATCACGGCGTGGGATCGGGAGATGGACTCTTCGTCGATCTGAATATCGACCTTGCTAGAGCGACCGATGACGGTCGAACTCTGAGCGAGGACGTATTTTTTGCCCAAATCGGCACCGTTGATTACCACGAGGCAGGCGTCTTTCTTCGCCTGTTCCTTGGGAACCTTAGAGATAACCGTTACAACTGTGCTGTCTTTTCCCATGCTCACCGAGCGCGGTCGTTCAATCGAAATTTCACAATAGTTCTATATGGGAATCCTACCTTGCAACGACGCGCAACGCAAAGAGCCCACTCGACAAGAGATGCTAAGAAAGCCTTTCTCGACGCTTATTTCTTCCCGCCTGATGAAGAAATATCGGGCTGAAGCCGCTCTTCACCCCATACCCATTGGGAAACGAAGCCTATCCTTGGGCTGATCTGACGACTCTCATGGGAATTCTTCGGCGCACGCGCTAGAATATTGTGAGGATTTCCGTGGTTCCATTGTTGAATCAGGGAGTGCGTAACGAATGAGCCTTCGGCCAACACAACGAACCCCCAATACGCTGCAATTCATCATCTCAATCGGGATTGCGATCGTGTTGCATATTCCTGGACTCCTTCTCTTATCGATGTGGGAGCCACAGGCTGCTGGGGACGTGCGTCCATATTCGGCGGAGGCAGGCCCAACGCGGTCGAAGCAGTTCAGCGTTAAAGTTCTGAGTGAAAAAAAGCCGGAGGAAAAAGAGAAGAAACCTAAAGAAGAGGATGAGGATCGTCTTCAATTCGTGAGCGCTCCCCTCCCCGAGGTCGAAGAGGTGCCGGACAAGGCCAAATACCTCGACCGGGTTGCGTCCAAGGCGCTTAAAGAGACGGTTCGAAAAGCTGCGCCGGGTGCCCCGGTGATTCCGGTCGCCAAACCGATGCCAAAAAACACTCCCGCAAAGGAGAAAGCCGAAAGTGGGCAGACCTCGCCACCTCAGGATGACGACAAAGTCGCCAAGGGCGTGAAAGAGAAGCTGGCCGATGGCGGAGATTCGGCGAGGGAAAAAGCCACGAATGTTCCCATGCGGCCCGAGGTTCAACCCAAGAATGGCGGCGGCGCAGAATCCACACGTTTGGCGCTGCCTAATTTTTCGAATACGCCGCTGATCTCTCCCAAAGGGGATAACGGGTCGATCGACTATTTGCGTGATGTCGACGAAGGCGACAAGACGCTTCTGAATCGCAAGGAATCGCGATACGCCGCGTTTTTTGATCGCGTGAAGATCCAGATCGCGGACAAATGGTCTCCGGTGTCGACCTATCGCAAGCGTGATCCTCGAGGAAACGTGTATGGCGTGAAAGACCGCTATTCTCAGGTTCGTGTCACATTGAATGGCGATGGAACCGTGAGGCAGCTCTTTTTGGCCCGAGAGTCAGGGCTCGATTTCTTTGATGATGAGGCTGTGCGCAGCATTCGGGCCGCCGCCCCTTTTCATAATCCACCGGAGGGGCTCAAAGACGACGACGGATTGGTGCATTTCACGTTCGGATTTTATTTCGAGATATCTGCAGGTCCGGGCATGAGCGTTTTTCGCTAGATCTCTGCAACCAGCAGGCGCGAGGCCAGAATTCGAGAAACCTGAATTTCGGCGCCCTCCCCGACTCTGAGCGTCATCTGGCCGTCAAAGGGCAGCACGTCGATCACGGACACGTGGACCTGCGGAACCAAACCGATCCCTGCCAGATGTCGCAAAACTTCTGGCTGTTGGTCCAGAACGCGTTCAAGCCTGACGGTCATCGCCGGGGGCGTTTCATGCAGTGGGATCAGCTCACGGTGGTGGACCTCTCCATCGGCGGTCGGAATCGGGTCCCCATGGGGGTCAAAACGTGGATTATCCAAAAACGCATCGATGCGTTCCGCCAGAATGTCGCTCACGGCATGTTCGAGCGTCTCGGCTTCGATATGGACTTCGTCC
>JBFFMO010000492.1:0-4248 GCA_041554035.1 Allomicrovenator sp.
CTCGGTGCCGGCCTGCCGTGCTTCGAGAGTATCCATGAGGGATTCGATGGTTCGACTCTGGGCCGCAATTTTTTTCTCCAGGCGCTCAATCTTTGCTTGAACTGGCGAAGGTGTATCAGACATGCGCGCCTCCAAAGGCGATTCCCACCAGGGTTTGGTTCACGTGGAGTGCGTCGAGTTGCTCCCCGTAGGTGCTGAAGCCGATCGCGTTGGCATTTCCCAAAATTTCACCAGCTTCCTGGTCGACACCTTGCTCTTCGAGCTCGAGCCGTCTCAGAATACAGTCGAAAACCAGCATCGCCTGGGCACCTTTTACCCGGTCTTGGGCTTGCGCCACTTCGGTTCGAAGGGTCTCAATCATTTGTCGTGACTCACCGATACGAAGGACCACGCCTTCCTCAAGTGCACAGTAGAAGCCCATCGTCATATCGGATTCCACGCTTTGGGGTGAGCGGATGTAGTGGTTGTCCCCCACGCGCACCATCAATGGATGTTTTGAAAAGGTCACGGAGCCCAGATCTTCAACCCTAACATCGATGGCCTCGGCGTAGGCCTCGGCAGCAGGCATGCCGTTGAACTCAATGACTTTTCGTGCAGCAGCGTCGGCCTTGGTCACCATCAGGCGCGTCGATGTCGGGTGGTGGTGTTTCATCGAGATGATCGAAAAGGGAATCTCGGTCGACACGAGGGTGAAGGTCGCGATTCCTTGACGGAATTTGCCATCATGAATCACATGCGTGGCCTCAAAAGTGAGGTGGTCGCCGGCGGAACCTCCTACGATGGGGATGGGCGGCAGTGCGCCAAAAAGCGACGCAGTCAGTTGTTCTTCGGCCCCACATAGACCGTCGATAAGAAGCACGCCGAATGTGGAAGCAATGGGGTGGGTTCTTAGAATTTCTACGACCTCGACGCGGATTTTTTCGATGCAGGCGAGCGGGTTGCCGATGTCTTCGATCGACCACGTCCAGGACGTGGTCGAATTGGAGGAAAACGAGAGCGACGCGGCGCCGTTCTGTTCGAAGCCGGTGGAAGCGATATGGCCGGAAGTCGTGCATCCCACGACCAATCCCCTTGAACGGCGCGCCAGTTCGCTGGCCACATAGTTGAGGTCGAAAGGTGAACTTACGAAAACGAGATTCAAGGCAGCGGCCTCAAAATCTGGCGTGATCAATTCGTCGAGTGCGATGTCGACATCGGTGGACGTTGTCTTTCCGCGAAACACGGCCTGATTCATGAGCGTTCCTTGATGGGTACATGAAGCCTATCGGCACATGTTCTGCTTGAGATTAGTCGAAACGATGGTTGAGACGGATTTGCCGTGTGCTGGGAAAATATTGCGTGTCTTAGGTGCATGGAGGTGTTCCTTGGAGACGGCGTTTGAAGCCGCTGTCAAAAACCAGAAACGCTGCAGCTTCGCCGACCAGATCAAAAACGGCCTTATCTTCCCACGCCAAAAAGTCAGGCATGGATTTGGGCTCCCCAAGTCGCACGATCGTCCCTTGGGCGAGGGCGCAAGAGAAGTCCATGCTCCCATCCTTCGTGGCATGGTGGGGCGATTGAACAATAACTTGGCCTCGACTGTGGAACATCAGCGGGTTTCTGGCGAAGATCGCGGGTCCGAGCGCATCGACCGGCACACCGACGGCATCGGCGTACGCCTCAGCCGCTGGGATACCGTCGATCTCGAGAACCCGCCGGCCTTCTGATTTGGTGATGGCGAGTCGTTTTCCGGTCGGGCGGTGTTGCTTGAGCGAATGCAGCGAAAACGGCAACTCGGTGGTCACCAGCGTGAAGGTTGCGATGTGCTGACAAAATTCGCCGTCAAACATCACGTGAGAAGGTTGAGACAAAGTCTCGTGACAAGCCGAACCCCTGATGATGGGAACATTTGGAATCGCGGTCGAAAGGGCTTGCGTGAGATGCAGCTGTGCTTCGCAAAGCCCGTCAACCAACAACACTGCGAAAACGCTTTTGCCATGAACGCCGGCAAGGAACTCGTCCACGCCTTTCCTGATCTGTTCAATTTCCTCTGATGGTTCTTCGAGGTTTTCGATGACCCAGGTGCGTTCATGCGTCTGAGGGCCGTTGAACGAAATCAGCGTGGTTCCCCCCTTGTGGAACTGAGTGGGCCCGAATGTTCTCAAGGATGTGCAGCCAATGACGGTGCCCTTGCATCGGTTTTTGAGTTCGTTTCCAAGTTCTTCTAGGTCATGAGAGTCCGTCGGAAAAATGAAAGTCAATCTGGCCTCGTCGACTGTTGGGGGAAGCAGTTCATCCAACGCGTTTCGGAGGTCGGTTTCCATTGATTCAGCAATGTGAATGAATGAGTGGGGTGTCGGCATGGTCTTCCTTCGCGTTGATGCACCCTAATCATCGGGTCGTTTGGCGAATGTCTTTGCGCAATTCCTGCGCAGGTTCCCCGCAAAAAAAGTTAATTTATAGAATATGTTGTCGGATCCGGCGGGTGGGGGGAAAGCCGTATGAACGGCTCAAAGACGCCCTCAGGCGATTTCCGGAGTCCTACGACTCAGCTGGTGCGTGGCGTTTTAGTGCACCGTGTCCAGTCCAAGTCTGCGTGGACTTCTGAAGTTCGCAAAAGTGATTGGGTTGCCAAATATCAGGGTTTGGATCGGGGACGCTAGGAACGCATTGCATTCTGTTTTATAGAACACAGGACTTTGGAACTTGAAGGTGAACGATGGCTGGAACAAGTCTGCTTGCGCTGATCGATGATATCGCGACGCTCCTCGATGACGTCTCGGTGATGACGAAGGTTGCGGCGCAAAAGACCGCAGGTGTGCTTGGTGACGACCTGGCACTGAATGCTGAGCAGGTCACCGGCGTGAACCCAGACCGCGAGCTACCGGTGGTTTTTGCGGTGGCTAAGGGGTCGGCGATCAACAAGGCGATTTTGGTGCCGGTTGCGCTTGCGATCAGCATGTTTGCGAATTGGCTGATCGTGCCACTCTTGATGATTGGTGGGTCGTTCCTGTGTTTCGAAGGGTTCGAGAAGGTCGCTCATAAACTCCTTCATAAAAAAGAAGAGGACGACGCCGACCACGAGGCTCTCTTAAAGGCTGTGAAGGATCCGGAAGTCGACATGGTCGCTTTCGAAAAGGGCAGAGTAAAAGGGGCCATTCGCACGGACTTCATTTTGTCAGCCGAGATCATCGTCATCACGTTGGGGACGGTGGAAACCGCCGATTTTCAGTCACAGCTTTTGGTGCTCATCACGATCTCGGTCGTGATAACCGTCGGTGTTTACGGGCTGGTCGCCGGGATTGTGAAACTTGACGACCTTGGTCTGGCGATGAGCAAACGTGGAGGCACGACTGCAACGGTTGGGATGTGGATTCTGAGCGCCGCGCCCTACCTCATGAAAGGGCTCGGAATTGTGGGAACCATCGCGATGTTCTTGGTGGGCGGCGGGATCGTCGTCCACGGCATCCCTGGCGGCGAGAAGTTCGTACACGATATTGCGCATTTGGCCGGCCCACTGGACTGGCTGGCGAGTTCCCTTCTCAACGGATTGGCGGGGGTGATCGTTGGTGGGATCGTGGTCGGTGCGGTCACATTGGCGGGCAAGATCTTCAAGAAGGCGCCCGTAGCAGCTTCGTAATTTGCTACGCTAGGGCCCCAACGCTGCCGAGCAGGGCGCCCAAAACGACCGCAAGCATCAGGAAGATGAAGAAGTGAACACGTTGCCGTGTACGAAAGTTCACCGTCCATCCAAATCCCATCGTTTTTGGGACCCAACCGCGGCCGTCGGCCGGGTTTGCGTAAAACGCCTTGTACACAAGGTGTTTGCGCATCTCTTCTTTGGGTAATTTGGTCTGGGGCAAATTGGGGTCAGGCTGTCCGGCGTACAATAGGTAGACGAGCATTGCGATGGCCGATATAGCCGTCCAGTAGCCGAAAATGACCGAGGTGATGAACATTCGCCACTCCATGAAGACCGACGTAGTTTAATCACGTCGTCGGATTTTCAAGGTTTATGTGTCTTCCTGGTTTTCCAAGTAGGCCCAGTAAATCACGTCTCTGAAATCAAGCTTCGCGGCTTCGACAAGAGTTTTTAGCTCTTCCAGATTGCCCTTGCTGAGCTGCAATATGGCCGCAATGGCGCTGTCCAGATTGTCTTGCGATTCGGCCATGACATGCTGCAACGTGATCGATTGTAGCGCGTCTGTGGCCTCCTGTTGTTCAGCGGCATCAAAGTCTTCTGAAATCTTTTTTTTGAAGGTGTTCCGC
>JBFFMO010000493.1:0-4245 GCA_041554035.1 Allomicrovenator sp.
GATGATGCCGCGGTCGGCTCCCATCGCAAGCGCGGTCCGGATCTGCGTGGCTGAATCGGCGGTGCCCACCGAAACAACGATCACTTCGCCGCCGTGTTTGTCCTTGAGACGAATGGCTTCTTCCACGCCGTATTCGTCAAAGGAGTTCATTTTGTATTCGACGTTATCGGTCACAATGCCGGTACCGTCAGATTTGAGTTTGACCTTCATGTCCGGGTCAGTGACCCGCTTGACTGTCGTGAGGATCTTCACAACTTCCTCCATTGGAAAACACGCTCAGCGTGCACGTAAACCGTCGATAAATATGTTGGTCACCTGTCGCGTCATTTCATCGACATCGCGATTGGGTGACCGAGAGAACGTCAAAAGTAGGAGAACTTCGTCCAGAGCCCCGAAAATCACGCGGCCCAAAAGTCGAGGTTCCACGTCGAGCCGGAAGACTCCTTGTTCCTGACCATCTTCTACAAGGCTTTCGAGAAGCTTCAAATAGTCGAGGAATTTTGGATTCTTATATTCCTTCATGAACTTCGAACTCTGTCGTAGTTCGACCGTGATGAATTCCGCAAGGTCAGGCTCTTCGATCGCGAGCTGGAAATGCAGTTCAACCGCTCGCCGGAAGCGCTCTTCAACGCCACCCACGGTGCTCAACTCGGTGTTGAGCCGGTCGATCACCCATTCCATGCGATCTTCGAAGAGCGAGATCAACAGATCGTCTTTGCTCTTGAAATACAGGTAAATCGTGCCATCGGCCACGCCTGCTTCGGCGGCGATCTCGGACACCTTTGTGTTGTAAAAGCCCTTACGGGCAAACGCCTTGAGCGCACCATCGAGGATGCGTTCTCGTTTGTCGGTTGCTGGACGGGATTTGTCAGCCTGCGACATGTTGGGCACTTCGTAAGGGGAATGCGCCAGATGGGCGCTGAATCTCGATTATTCGGCGGAAAGTGCAGAATGAATCGCGATTCAGTTTCTAGTGGCCCCCTACTTGGGTGTCAAGAGCACTTAGCGAAGGGTCCAGCCTGAAGAACCCGCCGAAGCGTATCTGGCGCTGATGCAGCCTTGAAGTTCCCCACTTGAAGTGTCGCCCGTCTTGAGGACGTTTCGCCCAAGTTGAACGTTGAAGTGAAAGTTCACTTTGGAGGACGAGTTGTTCACGCTTTCGATCGTGAACTGCCCGGACGTGAAGTTGTAGACCTTGTCGTCGTCGTCCGAAATCAGGCCTGGGTCGGCCGTGTCGAGAGCAAGCTGCCCGCAGGTTGACCCGGCATCGATCGAACACGAAAACGTCGAGAGATCCGACCGACGCACGACGTTTTCAGGTGGGTTTGAGGTGTCGACGAGCAAGAGCGTCGCGGGCGCGGTGGCCGAAGCGTTCGCAAAATTATCGAGCAAATCGTTGGCTTGGACGTTCTCGCGGATCTTGAAGAGCAGGTTCGGCGAGTCGATGTCGCGTTCGATCTGCCCCATACCGATCAGGAGTTCCTGATCCTTGATCAAACCGTCGGCCTCTTTCAATTTCACGCTGATCGGAAAAACGCCGTCTTCGGTGACGATCTGACCCGTTGCATAGACGGCATAACCCTCAACCACACAGCGCTCGCTGACCGGGGTCACGATTTCATCGTCACCACAACTGGCCAGGACGGGGATCAACAGACAACAAAAAAGGCGTTTCATTTCAGGTCTCTCAGGGCGTCGGGTAACGGTTCATCGAGGCGCAGATTGTCGATTAGACGGACGTTTCCAATGAAACCCGCCGCCGCGATCAGCGCTGTTTTGGGTGTTGTTTCATTGCCCACAAGGCGCTGCAGGGTCACGGGATCGACCGCTGTCGCGTAATCCACCCTGGCCCCCGCATCCGTCATCGTCTTTTGCACCAGCCGTTGAAGCTTCTCGGCGTCTCGCTCGCCGCCATTCCACGCAGTCCAGGCGGCGATCAAACCACGAGACAGGGAAAGGGCCTTCGGGCGTTCTTCGGGACGCAGGTTGCGATTCCGACTCGACATGGCAAGGCCATCAGCCTCACGCACGGTGGGCATCGAAACGACTTCGGTCGGCATATTCAGGTCGAGGGCCATCTGCCTGAGGACCGCAAATTGCTGATAGTCCTTCTGACCAAAGACCGCGACATCGGGTTGAATGATGTTGAAGAGTTTCGTGACGACCGTGGTCACGCCCCGAAAATGTCCGGAGCGTGAGGCGCCACAAAGGTCATCTGTCAATTGGGTCATGTCGACGAAGGTCAATTGCGATTGACCATTGGCGTACATTTCGGAGGCCGGCGGCATGAACACCAAGGCAACACCTGCGGCTTGGCATTTGGCCAGATCGCCCTCTTCGTCGCGAGGGTAGACATCGAGGTCTTCGTTGGGTCCAAACTGAGTAGGATTTACAAAGATGCTGACCACGACATGATCGGCGAGCTCTTGAGCATATTCCATGAGCGCGACATGGCCGGAATGAAGGGCACCCATCGTGGGCACGAGGGCGACCTTACCCGCCAGCTTTGAACGGGCGGCTCGAAAAGCGTCAATGGTCCGAAGCGTCTGCATTAAAATGAGTGCTCGGAATCTGGATAGGTTCCGGCACGCACTTCGTCTCGATAATCCTCAAGCGCCTGAACGATGGTGCCTTCAAGCTCAGCGAAATGTTTCAAGAATTTGGGGCGGAAATCGGTGTTCAATCCGAGGAGATCGTAGATCACCAGGACTTGCCCACTGGTTTCGACGCCCGCGCCGATGCCGATCGTTGGGATGTCGAGCGCTTCGGTCACCTTCTTCGCCAAATCGGCGGGGACCATCTCGAGCACGATCATGAAGGCTCCTGCGGCCTGAAGGGCGAGGGCATCCTGCATCAGCCGTTCTGCAGCGTCTTCTGAGCGAGCCTGCACGTGGAAGCCACCAAACGCATTGACGGACTGCGGGGTTAAACCAAGGTGCCCACATACCGGAATCCCGGCGCGAACCATCCGTTCGACCATGGAAGCCAAATGCGCCCCACCTTCGACTTTGACGGCTTGCGCCGCGCCTTCCTTGAGCAGTCGACCGGCATTATGCACGCCTTCGTCGTCACTGGCCTGGTAGCTCATAAAGGGCATGTCGGCGATGATCAGGGCGTGTGAGTTGCCTCGAGCCACCGCACGGCTGTGATAAATGATGTCTTCGACTTCCACCGGAAGGGTGGTGTCATGGCCTTGAACAACATTGCCGAGGCTGTCGCCAATCAGAATGATGTCGATATCAGCCTTCTGGACCAACCTTGCGAAGGTGTAGTCGTAGCAGGTGACCATGAGGATCTTTTCTTGGGCACGGTACTGCTTTGAAAGATCGCGAGTGGTTTTACGTCGGGCCATGCCTTGCTCCAAAGCAAGAGAAGACCGCGTATTTAACAGAAATGAGGAATTACCAGAAGAGAAAGAGCGAATCGCGTGCGCCGAAGATAATGCGCGTACGTTCAAGGCCTTCGACGTCGGCATCGATGATGCTGACACGGCGTAAGGTCAACTCGGCGCCACGACCGCTGGTACGGAAGGGTTCGAGGAGTGCGCCGGGCACCGTGAATTCACCGTCATCTTCGAGATGACAGTTCATCGTCGAACCGTCGGCAGCTTCGACGACCATGAAGAGTTCAGCGCCGGGATCGGCCTGAGTTTCCCAGGTCAGTTCGAACTCTGCGTCCCCAAGTCGGCTGTGTTTCTCGAGTTCCGAGACGCCGCCGGTCAAGATCGTTGGAATGGCCGGAGCAACCAATGAAACGTCGAATTTCCCGACTTCGCCGCCCTGCGCGCTCAGTCGGTAGATGCCGCCTGCTTCGTAAGGAACCAAGAGGGATGCGACGTCAAAACCTTCTTCGTTGCCATA
Organism: Allomicrovenator sp.; assembly: GCA_041554035.1. Lineage (GTDB taxonomy): Bacteria > Myxococcota_A > Bradymonadia > Bradymonadales > Bradymonadaceae > JBFFMO01. The sequence continues at coordinate 3,861 of JBFFMO010000493.1, forward strand.
AACGACGCCGGATACGCTATCCACGTCGGGCAGACGTCGGCCCAGGATCTCGATTCGACCGAAATTCGAGCTGACTGCGATCGGGCCGGCACTCAAGAGTTCAATCTGCACATCGCCGGACGCCGAAAAATCGGGAGCTTCACGAAGTGAACAGGCATCGAGCGCAAGCTCGGTGTCAGGACGCCACACATCGAGGGCGGCGAGCGCGTGCTCTGCCGAGATGCCTTGAACCCGAACAAATTGTGCGTGAATGCTGGCCGAGGTCGAACCTGGCTGGTACTCCGCCCAAACCGAACCGACCCTCTCAGTGAGCGCGGATTCGCTTTCGACGCGTGCTTCGGGCTCGACGTCGTCTACGGAACAGGCCGTAAGACCGGCGGCGAGC
>JBFFMO010000494.1:0-4244 GCA_041554035.1 Allomicrovenator sp.
CCAGACGATGATCACCGACCTCACGGGTCTGCCGATCGCAAACTCGTCTCTGCTTGATGAAGCGACCGCTGCTGCTGAAGCGATGGCGATGGCACATCGCGCCAACAAGAAGAGCAAATCTGACGCGTTTTTTGTCAGCACGCATTGCCATCCGCAAACCATCGAAGTGGTCAAAACTCGGGCTCAATATCTTGGAATCGAGCTGATCCTCGGGGACTGGCAGACCTTTGATTTCGCGGCGACGCCCGTGTTTGGTGTGCTGCTTCAATACCCCACTACCGAAGGCTACCTGCTCACTTACGACGAGTTCACGGCCGCAGCACATGCGCATAACGCCCTGGTGACCGTCGCATCAGACCTGATTTCCCTCGTGGTCTTGCGTCCTCCTGGCGAATTCGGGGCCGATATGGTGGTGGGCTCGTCTCAGCGTTTTGGTGTGCCGCTTGGGTTCGGCGGGCCGCACGCCGCGTACATGGCCTGCAAAGACGAGTTCAAACGACAAATACCGGGCCGAATCATCGGTCAGTCCATCACCTCGGATGGAAAACCCGCATGGCGACTCGCGTTGCAAACACGCGAACAACATATCCGCCGCGAGAAAGCCACCAGCAATATTTGCACGGCGCAGGTGCTCCTTGCCGTGATCGCCAGCATGTATGCGGCCTATCACGGACCCACTGGGCTCAAAGCCATCGTTGGTCGAATCCATCGCTTGGCAGCGACTCTGGCCTATGGCCTGGGCGAATTGGGCTACGATCTGGACGACCGCCCGTATTTTGACAGTATTCGGATCCAGACCGGTGCCAAGACCGAATCGATCCTTGAAAAGCTTGAGGCCGCTCAGATCAATGCACGCGTGTTCGACGCGACCTCGATTGGGTTTTCTTTGGACGAGGCCACCACGGCCAAAGACCTCGAAAAAATCCTGACGGTTTTCTCGGGCGGTGCGGCCCTTCCCGCCCACGTGTTGGACGGAGCGCTCGACGCCCAGGTCCCTGCCGAATTCAGGCGTGAGACCGAGTTCCTCACTCAAGCCTGTTTCAACTCGTTCCATAGCGAAACGGAGCTCCTGCGCTACATGAAGCGTTTGGAATCCAAAGACCTCTCGTTGACGACTTCGATGATCCCGCTGGGTTCATGCACGATGAAGCTCAACGCCACGGCCGAGATGTTTCCTGTGACCTGGCGAGAATTCGGGCAGATTCACCCCTTCGCCCCCACCAACCAAACTGACGGTTACACGAAACTATTCGAAACACTCGAAGCCTGGTTATCCGAAATCACCGGAATGGATGCGACCTCGTTGCAGCCCAACGCCGGTTCACAAGGCGAGTACGCAGGCATGTTGGCGATCCGACGCTTCCATGAGGCCAACGGCGAAAGTCAGCGACGCATTTGCCTGATTCCTGAATCGGCTCACGGCACCAATCCAGCGAGTGCGATCATGGCTGGCATGGAAGTGGTCGTGGTTAAGTGTGACGACAACGGCAACGTTGATTTTGCGGACTTGGAAGCCAAGGCGACGCTTCACGCAGACGTGCTTGCAGCCGCCATGGTCACCTACCCGTCCACGCACGGCGTGTTTGAGCGCGGCATCCGCAAGCTATGCGACCTCGTTCATGCTCACGGCGGCCAGGTTTACCTTGATGGCGCGAACATGAACGCTCAGGTGGCCTTGTGTCGTCCTGGAGATTTTGGCGCCGATGTCTGCCATCTGAATCTGCACAAGACCTTCTGCATTCCTCATGGCGGTGGCGGTCCGGGCATGGGGCCGATTTGTGTGAAGAGCCATTTGGTTCCTCACCTTCCTGGCCATATCCACGGTATGGACTCGACCGTCGGGGCTGTCTCAGCGGCTCCCTACGGCTCGCCGAGCATCTTGCCGATTCCATGGATGTATATTCGTATGCTTGGCGCTGCTGGGCTCGAGAAGGCCACTCAGGTCGCCATTCTGAATGCCAATTACATGGCCAAGAAGCTTGGTGAACACTTCCCAGTGCTCTACCGGGGCGACGAAGGTTGTGTGGGCCACGAATTCATTTTGGACATGCGGGGCCTGAAAGCGTCGGGAATCGAAGTCGTCGATGTCGCCAAACGCCTCATGGACTATGGCTTCCACGCACCCACCATGTCGTTTCCGGTCACGGGAACGATCATGATTGAACCGACCGAATCCGAATCCAAAGGCGAGCTCGATCGTTTCATTCAGGCCCTCGTCAGCATCAAAGGCGAAATCGACGCCATCGACGCCGGCCGATACTCGCGCGAGGACAACCCACTCACAAATGCGCCCCACCCCGCTTACGTCGTCACGGCGACGGAATGGACACACCCCTATTCACGTGACGTCGCGGCGTTTCCGGCTCCATGGACGACCGAGCACAAGTTTTGGCCCGCAGTTCGACGGATTGACGACGCCTATGGCGACCGTAATCTGATCTGCTCGTGCCCACCCATGAGTGCGTACGAAAACGACTGATTACTCGAACATGTTCGACATGGCGAAAAACGCAACGCGATCATTGGAGTCGCGCAAGCGGTTCGAGAGGATGGTCGCAAACGACCAAAGAATCGGTACGCCGATATCTGGACGTCGTTTGATGAGTTCCATGAAGTCTTTTCGACCCAAACGTGCAAGTTCGGTATGGTGTTCGGCGAACGCAGAAGCGCTTCGGGGCTGTTCGTCGCCCACCAATGCCATTTCTCCAAAACAGGCACCTTCACGTAAAAAAGCGAGTGCTTCTTCACCCACGCCATGAATGTTCTTGGAGATTCGGACTTCTCCGCTCAGAATCAAGAAGAGGGCATCACCGCTGTCTCCCTCAGCAAAAACGGTCCTCCCAGGCTGAATCTCGACGATAGAAATCAATGGCATGATCTCGCTCAGGGCGGCTGCATCAAGGCCAGCGAACATATCGACTTTGCCTAAGACCGAGATATCTAAAAATTTCCAGCTCACGTCTTCCTCCGATTCGTGATTAGAGCTTGCGGAGACTCAACAACCTTGTCAATTCTCATATCGTGACCAACCCCACTCAACGATTAAGGAAATGGATTCGTCGCGTTTCCACGGAGCAACGCTCTGGCGGCTATCGCGTGATTCGCGCAGGGGGCTTTCAGTTCGGCGTGTTCTTGATGGGAACCGTGGGTTACCACATCCTCACCGACCGCGAGTACGATCTACTCACGTGCGCCTTCATGACAGCGATCACTCTGACCACGGTCGGCTACGAAGAAGTCGTCCGGGTCGACACGCCCGAGTTGAAGGTCTTCACGATTTTCCTGATTCTCTTCGGCATGGGCTCTGTGCTGTATTTTGTCTCGGCGCTGACAGCGTTCATCATTGACGGCGAGTTGCGCGAGTTTCTCCGCGAACGGAAGATTTCAGGCATGTTAGAAGACCTCTCCAACCACTTTATCATCGCAGGCACAGGCGATACCGGAAAATTCGTCCTCCTTGAGATGATGGGTTTGAAACGGCCTGTCGTCATCATCGACCTGGACCGCGAACGCATCGCAGAAATCGAACGTGAGTATGGCATCCAGCTACCGTTCGTGATCGGCGACGCAACCGACGACGATGTCCTGATTAAGGCTGGCGTTGAGCGAGCTCAGGGTGTGGTGTTTTCGTTGGGCAACGATCGCGACAATCTTTTCGCCACGATTTCGGCCCGTCGATTGAGCCCCGAGCTCCGAATCGTGACCCGCGGTGAGGACCCTCGATCCGAGAAGAAATTCATCATGGCCGGGGCAACGAGCGTGATCTACACCAACGTGCTCGGTGGTTTGAGAATGGCCGCCGAAGTGACGCGCCCACGTGTCACGACCTTTCTAGACCTCATCATGCGCGACCACGACCATTTCAGGATTGTCGAGGAAATCCCCGTTCCAGATGGGTCTCCGCTCATCGGGCGCAGCATCAAGGACGCCAGGTTTCGTGGCCGCACCGACGCCCTGATCATCGCGGTTCACGAGGCCGACGGAGAGTATCGATTCAACCCGGGCCCTGATTATATCTTGTCGAAAGACACGCAGTTGATCGTGCTCGCTCTGGGTGAAGACATCAAAATCATCGAGAAACTGCTCAAGGACGGCTAGCTCGGGTTTCGGGTTTCAGGTTTCGGGGGGTCAGGTTTCGGGAGGTCAGGTTTCGGGAGGTCAGGTTTCGGGAGGCACTGTGCGGGTGGTCAGGTTTCGGGAGGTCAGGTTTCGGGAGGCACTGTGCGGGTGGTCAGGTTTCGGGA
>JBFFMO010000495.1:0-4235 GCA_041554035.1 Allomicrovenator sp.
ACGATGCTGCGTTCTGACTCGTTGTAAACGTGCCCGTCGCACAGGAATCACAGGTACGGTCCGCTGTGACCGAACCAGGGCTCAGCACAAGCTCGCCAGCATCACACGTCGTCCACGAGGCACACGACGCTGCGTTCTGAGTCGTCGTAAACGTGCCCGTCGCACAGGAATCACAGGTGCGGTCGGCTGTGTCCGAGCCGGTACTCAGCACGAAGTCGCCAGCAGCACACGTCGTCCATGCGGAACACGACGCTGCGTTCTGAGTCGTCGTAAACGTGCCCGTCGCACAAGAATCACAGGTGCGGTCGGTTGTCGTGGAACCTGAGCTCACTACAAAACCACCAACTTCACAGATCGTCCACGAAGCGCACGATCCTGCATTTTGGGTTGTCGTGAACGTGCCTGTTGCACATGAATCGCACGTGCGGTCGGCTGTAGTCGAACCGGCTGCACTTATGAATTCACCCGTTTCACACTTCGTCCACAATTCACAAGGACTTGCCGAGCTCTGGTCATGGTCCCAAGTCCCATCAGCGCAAATCACGACAGGGGCCTCCTCGCCTGCACAATAACTGCCCGGCGCGCAGACCTCACAAACGACAGGTGTGGTATCCGTCGCGGCGGCAGTCTGGACTGTGCCCGCGGCACATTGGCCAACCGAAACGCATTGAGGGGAATTGGAGCTGCTGGAGTAAGTATCGGCGGGGCACACTGCACAAGTACGATCCTGTGTTGCCGTACCCACAGTGGCCACAAAGTCGCCCGCTTCACATGTGGTCCACGACCCGCAGGCGTTCTGATTCAATGTGGTCGAGAAGTTGCCGCTAGCGCAGGATGCGCAGGTGCGGTTCTCCGCCGAGCTGCCTGGATTGGAGACACGCTGCCCAGGCTGACAGTCGGCAAAAGGGGTGCAGCTGGAAGCGTTTTCCTGATTGCTAAACGTGTCGGCGAGGCACGTGGTGCAGGTACGATCTTGCGAAGTGGTGCCCGCGACGTCCACGTATTCGCCGGTATCACACGTAGTGAAAGCCGCGCACGACACCGCGTTGACCTCGGTAGAAAACTCGCCGGCCTCACACACCGAACAGGAACGGTCGATGGTCGCTGACCCAATCGCCTCTACAAATTGACCCGCCAGACACGCGGTCCATCCAACACACGCACTACCGGGGTTTTGGTCATGATCCCACTCTTCCCCCTCACAAGCGACGGCCGGAGCATCACCACCCGCACAGAATGTCCCTGCCTCACACGACTCGCACTCAGGTGGCGCATTGGCGCTGCCCGGGGTGATCTCGATCGTCCCAGCGGGGCAAAGATTGAAGGCCACACATTGCGCTGAATCGGGCGTCGCAGAATACGTGCCCTCTGCGCAGGTTTCGCAGGTTTGGTCGGTCGACGTGCTGCCGGCAGTCTCAACAAATTTGCCGGCTTCACACACAGTCCAGGACTCACAAGACGATGCATTTTCCACGGTCGAGTGGGTGCCCGAAGCGCATGCCGTACAGACCTGGCCGTTCGTTGCGCTGCCAGCAGTCTGGATGTAGGTGCCAGGCAGACAAGCAACCTGAGCTTCGCAGGTCGTTGCGTTGTTAGACGTCGAGAAGGTCCCTGACGGGCACGCTTCGCACACACTATCTGTCGATGCGCTGCCCCCGCTCGTCAGGCGCTCACCAGGTGCGCAAACCGACCACGCCGTACATGCGCTGTTCCCATCGCTAAAGGTCTCCGATTCGCAAGGTAAACAGGTCCCATCCACCGTTGGAGTTCCATCAGCGGGGCCATTACCGGGATCACATTTGCTCCAATCTACGCACGCTGTGCTTGGATCTGCGTCATCGTCCCAAGTGCCGTCTGCGCAAGCCATTGCGGGGTTTTCGCCGTCGCAATAATACCCTGGTTCACAGGGTTCACACTCATCACCCGCCGTACCAGCAATACAAGACGTCGCCGAGGGTGGATCCGGCCCGTCGCTGCAAGCAGCGGATAACAAGATTAGAACAAACCAGAAATAGCGCATGAGATTCCTCCCGGTCCTCCAGTCAAGGAGGAGCTGATAGATGGACGTGTTGGAAAACTTCCGTTTCTTCGCGGTGAGTCTTCAGCGGCTTGCTGCGAAACAACCAACGTTTTCGAACAGTTGGTTATCGGCACGATCATCACGACCTTTAGCCAAAGATTTTGATTTCAACCGAATCTTGGGCTTTTTTAACGGGGCGCTAGCTGTGCGCGCGCACGCCTTGCTCACTTTCCATGTGGGCCCATGTAAAAGACAGAGTTTTGGGGCGGCGTGGAACTGCCAACCTACTGCTCCGAGGTGATCGTCGGATAAAGGTCTTCAAGCGCAAGATAGTCAACGATACGAACCACTTGAGTTAAGCACCGCGGGTTCTTGGACCACACAGCTTCGGACGCAGATAACCAACTCTTGATGGCGTTCTGGGTTTGGGAGTCGGCACGTTGCCGAGAAAGCCACATCGCGTGTGCGTAAAACGAAATGCTGTGTAGGAGCTGAAACGAAGTGGGACTTGCGGCCAAAGGCGTCTTGAGCTGGTTCTCTGCGATTTGTGACAGCTCATGGGCTGCATCTTCAGGACCGCCTTCCAGAAAAACCCGAAGCTCTTGCAGGAAATCATCCCGAAAGTCCTGCAGCAGGCTTTCCGTCAATTTGTCGCTGGTTAAATCGGGATAAACTCGCTCGGCATAAATCGATACGATGTCTTGACGAACGAGTAGCCGGTCTTTGTTTGCGTAAATAACGACGGATAAAGCCACGCTGTTTAGCTCGCCGTCTAATTCGTCGGACTCGCGTTTGAAAAACGTATATTCGAGCGAATAGAAGAAGGTCTGTCCATCGGACGTCCGCGGCCCGGGTGAACATAATTCCGTGTCGCGCTCGACCAAATTGTCGACAACTTCATTCAACTCGAGCCAAGAAATCACCTCTTGATCCAAGCCTAGAATCAAGTTTCGAACGAGTTCGTGGACCTTGTGGAATTCACGATTCGACAGAGCGTCAGCGCGGTCTAAATTGCTCATAGCGTCGAAAAATCTGTAACGGTCAAATCCAGTATACCGAGGATGAGACCTTGTGAGGGGCTTGCTGGCCAAGGATTTTAAAGAAGTCTCGATGGAAAAAGTCGAGGTTGCTAATCCTGGCCGCGAAGGCAAAAGGTGGCTTGGGCGTTGGACTATAGCTTGATCCAGCCTTTGTAGGCTGACACGCCCATGGCGAGCGCTGTCCAGACCAGGACCGCGCCGATGATGTCTTCGACTGGCCATTTCTGCCAGATTCCAAACGCGAAAATCAGAAACGTCCCGAGCGTCATGAACAGGGCGGTGAGGCCTTTGGAGCGCTCGGTGGGTGTTGGACGCGTCGGCAGTCTGACGGACTCGTCATGCGGAAATCCGCATACGACGCCAAGGTCGATATGGACTCGAATCAGGCGGTTTTCGGCATCATAGCCAAGCACGACCGAATAGAAGCCGTCGCCCCACCCGCTGTGGCAAAATGCGATATTGGAGCCATCGTCGAGACCCGGTAACAAGACATTTGCGCGCCCTGGACCAAGATGATTTGGGTTGTCCATCTGCTCGAACCAACCACCCGGCCCCTGAACTAGCTCTTCCCAGTCGTCGAACACCTCGAAACATCGTCGGGCGGCTTCGGCGTCAACAAAACACACGCATCCGGCGTCCACGCCGATCCCGCCAGGGAGCACTTTTTGCCAGACTTCCTCTGCTTGGGCATCCACCAGAAGCGTCACGTAGGCCTCGACCATGTCCGATCCGTCTGTGTCGGGCGATAGGTCGGCCAGCGTGACTTTGACGGGGTAATTTCCGGGTTCCAGCGTTACCCAAGATTCGCAGCCCTCCAGAAATACAAAGGGATCGCAGGCGCCGAGTTCGCCCGAACTCAGGTGAAGCTCGCCTAAGTCGGCAACGGAGAGCACGGCCCATCTACGGCCGACGGGAACTCGTTTGCCGTCGACCAACGCAAAGAATTTGCCGTGAGCGTCGAGCCAATCGCGAATAGCTTTCCAGTCTTCGATGTCGCCAGATCCCATCAATCTCTCAGGTGTCGGGTGTCGGGTAATCAGGTGTCAGGTGGTCAGGTGTCGGGGGGTCAGGTGTCGGGTAATCAGGTGTCAGGCGGTCAGGTGTCAGGCGGTCAGGTGTCAGGCGGTCAGGTGTCGGGCGGTCAGGTGTCAGGCGGTCAGGTGTCGGGCGGTCAG
>JBFFMO010000496.1:0-4230 GCA_041554035.1 Allomicrovenator sp.
ACCGGCGTGCCGGTCGTCGGGCAGGCACTGGCGTACTCGTCCATGATGGGCTACTCCCGTGACCTGGAGCGGGAGGCGGACGAACGCCAGGCGTTTGTTTGTCGACTAAAGGTTCGCGCATCTCAAGTGCCCATGCGTTGAGCATGGTGGAGCGCAAAACGCCAACAACAGCGAGCAAGACCGGATCGTGCTCAGGGCAATGCTGAAGCTGTTTGATAAGCGTGGGACGAATTTGCTCAAGCAAATGATCCAAATAGCTTCCCTCAAACCGCTCATCGGCCCCGTTTTCGTCGCCCTTGAGGAACTTGAGGAAACGCCTAAACATGGACACAGGGCCCCAGAAACGGCAAACAAATAGGATGGTAAACTCTCGGCGCAAAAGGTTCCACAAAGAGCTTGTCTAGGCAAGCCCCTTCATGATTATCGCGGCGAGAGCGGGTGACCTTTTCCGGTGATTCTGGGTACATAGGTGTCGTAATCAAAGCGTGGAGAGTGTGCGGGTACATGACATTGCATGCAAGTCTGAGCGCCGGAACCCTTTGAAATATGCTGGGGAACTCCCTTTTCGTCCACCGGAGCGAGCCGGTGCAGAGAGCCAGGACCATGGCAATTTTCGCACCCGACGTTGCGAAGATCTTTTTCCCACTTCAGTTCCGCGTCGCTGCCCTCGATCTTAAGTGAAGCTGGGTACTGAAACTGCCCAACGACACTTCCACCGGGCTTTTCGTACCCGACCGAATGGCATCCGACACAGGACTGGTCAAAGTCTTTGTCACGCTCGGTCAGTGTTTCCCACGCCCGCGAGTGGGCCGTGGTTTGCCAGACCTCATAGGCCTGAACGTGACAGGTCGCACACTGGTCCGTTCCGATATAGAAAGCCTCTCCGGGTGCCACGGGCGGAATCACGCGATCTACGGTGAGGCTAAGGGCCTTCAGGCTCTTGTTGTAGGCCACCCGTGTCTTTTCGATTTCGGCGTCGACCTGCAGGCCGGGCTCCATCGCGATCGATCGCCACAGGAAAGAGCTTTCTCCTGAGGGAACCACGACCGATGCATTCTTGAGTTTTTGCAGGCGTTCATTGAGTTCAGTGAGGCGTTTGCGCAGATTCAACACCATGGGGCTTTCGTTGCCCTCGGTTGCTGGCGGCATCTTCTGAAGGCTGTCGTCGACGTGTGCGATTTGTTTCTGGATACTCTCGAGCTCTGCTTTCGAACCTTCGCTGGCGTTCACAAACGTCACGTCTTTGGGCTCGACGAAGAGTTTCAAGATGCCAAAATATCGGCCCTGATCATGGGCCTCAAGCGTATAACCGCCGCCGGCTGCGTCAACCTGATCGGTTTCTCGCGGATTATGTCCGACCACGCCAAAATTGATCGAAGGGTGGGCTGCCAGTCGCTCTTTCACGAACGCAAGTCCTCCATGGGCGACCAGCACCTCAACGTCATGTGGGGCTGCGGCCTTGATCGCGTCAGCGATCGCGCTGTCTGGATCGGTGGTCTTCAGGTCGGGAAGGCCTTCAAAGAGTGCCGGTTCGACCACGGCGATCAACAAGACGCGTTTTCCTTCGAGTTCGATCACCTTGGATGCAGGCAGAGCCTTGTCTTTGATGATGAGATTGCCTGCATACGCGCTGATGCCGGATTGGCCGATGAGCTGCGTGTAGTAGTCCGCCCCGAGGGCGAAATCGAGTTCGCCAGGAACGGTGAATACCGGATTCAAACGTTTGACAGCGGCTGATACGACGTCGGCTCGTGCCCGTTCCTGTGGCAGCTGTGCGTCCTCGTATTTGGGGTGTTCAAAAAAGAGGTCGCCACCGTCCACCAATGCCGATGCGGGGTAGAGTTTTTGTGCATCGTTGGCGTAGCGAACGATGCGGTCGATGCCCCCCAACATGATGTCAATCGTGCAGCCACAGGGTTCGGTGTAGCCCTTGAGCCCGCTGACGACAAAAAGTGCTGGGGCGGGGGGGCCCACGTCTTCGGGATGAACGACGTCGTTTTGCTGCGCTGCTGTTTGCGACCCGGTTTGCGTAGGGTTGGGCGCTTGTTGAGCGGTTTCGGTGACGGGGTTTTCGCGGTTCTGTTTTTCGCACGCCGAACCGGCGAACGCGACTGCCGCCACGGAGAGTGCGCAAGCACCGAGTACGCGCTTTAGAATTTCGAGTTTTGTCATCGGTTCAATAGCCTGCGAAGATTGGCGGTTTCCCACGCGATTGCTTCTGCGTAGGTGGGAAACTTCTGTTCCCGCTCTCGAAATTCCGCAGGATGCAAGGATCGGCGGCTCGTGTCGGCCGAGGGAGGGAAAAGCGAGTGCAGCAATTCATGGCAAACGACGAAGAGCACAAAAAAATCTGGGACCCAATCGGCGTCGAGAGCGGGATGAATACGAATCAGCCGCTGCTCAAAATCATAAGAGCCAAAACGGATGGAGCGCCGTCCTTTTCCGTCGCGTCCCCAGGTGATGCGAACCTCCGGCGCGCCCGGCATTTCGATGCGCGCCGCCGCCAAGTAAGCTTCAAGGTCATGGAACTCGCCCGCGCTCTCAAGAATGACACCTTCTTCGCGAACACGAATCGCCTCGCGATTATCACGGATGAAATCGCGGACATTATCGCGTGAACGGGCGTCCGAGCGCGATAGACCCACCAGCGCATCCACCATGGTGGTGTCACACCCCAGAAACATATGGTGCAAGCGAACTTCGTGTCGGCTGCGCCGTTTTCGGATCGACACCATCCGGCGGCGATTATCGGTGAGGATCAGGTCGACCGTTCCCATCCGTTCTTCGAGTGCGCGGTGGAGCAGGTGGCCAAGTTCGATGTCCAACTCGGCGGGCACAGTCGTCGCGTCAAGAACGCCACGCGGAGCATCCGTGCGCACGCGTACCCATTCGAAGAGACTGGATTGAAGGCCGGTTGATTCCATCACATCGTTTCGAGTTCCAAGAGGCTAGCCTCCAGTGTGCGCAATTCGATTTCGTACGCAGCAAGTTTGTCGCGTTCCGCCTGAACCAGATGAGGTGGGGCTTTGGCAACGAACTTGTCGTTCGAGAGTTTCTTGGAAACAAAGTCGATATCGAGCTGAGTTCGAGCCAGCTCCTTTTTGAGTCGTCCTCGTTCCTCAACAAGGTCAATCAGACCTTTGAGGGGAATCCGAATCTCGACGCCCTTGACCATCGCTGTCGCGACGCCTTGAAGCGCATCGGCCTCGGCTCGGTCGATGAAAACGACCTCTTCTACACGGGCAAGGCGCTGAATGTAGGCGCTTGCGCCTTCGATTCGCTGACGCTCCGCCGGGCCGGCAGTGAGCAGAAGGCGCGGAATCACCACGGATGGCTTGACCCGAGTCTCTCCACGAATCGCACGAAGCTGGTTGATCAGAGCCACCAGCAGGTCGACCGATGCGACTTCTTCGTTGAATCCTGGGGATTCCATCCTTGGCCATGGGGCGATCATCAGGCTTTCTGGTGCGTCCTTTCCGCGGGGAAGGGCCTGCCAGATGTCTTCAGTGATGAACGGAACCGCAGGGTGCAAGAGTCTCAGCGAAGTCTCCAAAACGTAGAGGAGCGTCGCCTGAGTCGCCGTGCGACGCGGGTTTGGATCCTCATAGAGCGACATCTTGATGAACTCAATGTACCAGTCACAAACCTCGTGCCACACAAAGTGATAGAGGCCCTGTGCGTATTCGTTGAACTTGTACGCCTCAAGAGAAGTCTGACACTCCTTGGTCACGTCAGCCAAGCGTTGAAGAATCCACTTGTCGACGAGAGAGAGGTTTTCGGTCGGCGCCGGGAGGCCTTCTGGATACGAAGTCTCGACTTCGAAGTCGGTCAGGTTCATCAAGGCGAATCGCGCCGCATTCCACAATTTATTGAGGAACGCGCGATAGCCTTCCACTCGGTCGATATCGAGTTTGATGTCTCGACCCTGTGCGGCATAGATCGCCAGCGTGAAACGCAGAGCGTCTGCGCCCTGAGACTCAACCCCATCGGGGTGTTGTTTCAGCAGTTCGGCGTGCATTTCGGGATCGAGATCCGAAGCTTTTGCCCCGTAAATCAGGTGCAGCGGGTCGATGATATTTCCCTTGGTCTTCGACATTTTATGGCCTTCGGCATCACGCACCATGGCGTGAAGGAAGACCTCGTCGAAGGGGACATCGTCCATGAACCAGCATCCCATCATCAGCATGCGAGCGACCCAGAAGAAGAGGATGTCGAACCCGGTTTCCAAAC
>JBFFMO010000497.1:0-4225 GCA_041554035.1 Allomicrovenator sp.
CGGCATCTGGGTCAACCGTTATGGCTACCGCTTTGTCGCGGAAGATTCCCATTACGCTCACGCGATGCGCAAAGTCTACAGCCAGCAAAATGGCGAAGCGTGGGCCATTTTTGATCAGGCCACAGCCGATCTTGGGGGAGAGACATTGAGCGGGCTCTTTGGCCGTTGGTCAGCCGACCTCAGCACCGAAATCGAAGCTGGCCTGATCGTCCGCGAGACCACTCTCGCACGACTTGGAGACGCCATTGGCGTAAATGCCAATCAGCTTCAATCCACAGTGCTCGCCTGGAATCAGGAAATGCACGCCAACGGAGAGGACACCGTATTTGGCCGTCGCGTGGCGCTGAGGGCGTTGGGTGAAGGCCCCTACTACGCTTACCGAGTCACTTCGGTGAATCTTGGCTCCTGTGGCGGCCTCCGAATCAACACGCAAGCTCAGGTCATGAACACCGAACGCGAGGCCATCAAGGGCCTCTATGCCGCCGGCATGGCCGCGGGTGGTTTCATCGGAACCTTCTATCCCGGCAGCGGAACGGCAGTCATGTCGACCATTGTTCTGGGTCGAATTGCGGGAGCGCAGGCCGCCGCTCGCCCCGGGACCACCACCTAAGATTTGATGAGCGCGCCTCCACGAGGGTTGGAGGCGCCACTGTGCCGTGCAAAGCGAGATTCATTCATGAAAAAAAACCTCCTCATTTCTCTGGTGATCGTCGTCCTTGGCGCCTCAGCGCTGGTCATGTGCGGCGAAGACGAACCCGACCCAACCAATAACACGAATAATTCAACGAATAATTCAACGAATAATTCGAATACTAACCAAACGATCGCGGATATGGGCGTTGATCTCAGCGACGACGCAAATATTTCCAGCGACGTTGGAATTGACGCACCTAAAGACGTGAATAATTTTAGTTTAACGTGGGAGAACGGCATTTCGGCGATCTTCGCAGCCCGTTGCAGTCGATGCCACTCTTGGACGCTAAATTACGATTTGGTTGTGTCAGACCTTAGCGGGCTGGAGGCCCAACTTGACACAGGACACGGGAAATTAACCACGGCCGAGTACGCGGACGTAATGGAATGGATCGCCGCTGGCGCTCCAAAGAATTAGAAACAGAGCAGTAGGAGATACAAGTGACTGGAAGTAATTTGAGAAGAGCAGTCGTAATTGGATTGATCGGTGGTTTTGGAGCATGGGGGTGCGGTGACGATTCCGCAGATAACACTCCTGATGAACTCAATCCAAACAACACGACCAATAATTCGACCAATAACGAGACGAACAACTCGACCAATAACGGGACGAACAACACAGTTGTCACGACCAACAACGGCACGAATGGATCGAATAACGGCTCGAATAACGGGACGAATAACACCAATAATATGACTGGTGGCGAGCCCAACCCCGACAGCGTCACGCTGCCAGATCCGAGCCAGTTCGATTATTCGGCCGAAGCTGTGTTCACGATCGACGGCCTCATAGGCGGATACGATGGTGCGCAAGAGGGCGACAACCCGGGATCCGTGGTGTGTCGTTCGGGCTGCGAGAGCCAAGAGTTCACCGACGGTTCGGTGACGATGAAACCCATCGACACCGGCTTTGGTTTCACGGTCAAAGACTTCATCGGCGCCGCCAAGAAAGACCGTGATGGTGTGTACGATGACGGCTGGGTGGGAACGATTTTGGATAATGAGGGCAACCCCATCGGAATCGCGGTGGCCAATGATGAGACGGTGACCTTCAAGACGGGGCCAGGCGGCGGAGCTTGGTGTGCCGGGGTTGGCGCCTCGCCAGTGAAATGCATTGCAGAACATTATGTCGTCGCAGAACACGCGCTGACCTGTCATGAGACAATTCCGTACATGTACTACAATTGGATGACGGGGGAGCCGACGGCTGATTACACCAACTGCCCACCACTCGACGATAATTTCGACCGACCCTTGAGTTCGCTTGCGACCTACCAATACGACATCGTAGGTCAGGCCCGAACCGAGAGCTACACCATGCGATTGGGAGACCATCCCGGCGAATGGAAGATGGTTTGGGGAGATACCGACAAACGTCCGACCGACGTTCGGTTTCAAACAACGATACCCGTACCAGCTGAGTTCAAGACGGGTGGCCCCTTCAACATCACGCGTGCTGAACTCGCGATCGTTCACACGATCACGAATAATCCCAACGACCAAATTCGTCCTGAGGACGAATCAAACGAAGGGGCTGGCGGTCTCAAACCCGGCTACACGGTCGATAGTGAGGGACGCTGGCTCTCGTCGCGCGACTGTATCGAAGGCGATGGTGACGTGATTCCTGCAGGAACCGTGTTCAAGAATCCATCATTCGCCGATCCAACCCATTTCATGGAGGATATTCGTGAAGGGTATACCAACGCCTGGTACTCCACCACCGATCGCAATCCCTTTGTTTGGGACGGAACCAAGGGCCCGCGCTGGCGCTTGAAGGCCCCGAAGCTGGGTCAAGATTTGCCAGAACTTGAGATCCCGGTCGAGCCATGCACGCCCTACCCACTCAAGAAAGACCAGATCAAATACACCAAAGGCGACATCACGGTCACGCATATCAATCTGCTCGACCCGGAAGATGGAATCATTCTTTTCCCAACGAGTGAGAAGTTCACGCAGGCGGACCCGGCCGTGCTTATCGACGGCTCGTCCGACATCACGGTCGAAGGCGCCCGACTCACGGACGATTTTGACGTGGTCCTCTACGTCAAGGGTGACAAGAAGCCTGTGCGAATCTACAAGGCCGTTCTCTACCTTGATTACGAGCCCGCAAATTAATTGAGCATTTGAATGAAGTACAATTCAATCATATTTGCAGCCGCCACATTTGTGGCGGCTTTTTCTTTTTCCTGCACAGACGATTCTGCGGACTCGCTTTCGGACGCAGAACTAC
This sequence comes from Allomicrovenator sp., assembly GCA_041554035.1. Lineage (GTDB taxonomy): Bacteria > Myxococcota_A > Bradymonadia > Bradymonadales > Bradymonadaceae > JBFFMO01. Next base: position 2,924 of record JBFFMO010000497.1, read on the forward strand.
GCCAACGGGTTGCAGAGTATCTTGAACAAGAGCCCAAGACTTCGATTCGTCTAGAGGTGGACCACGTCCCAGGACTGGCTCCAAATCAGGACGTGATCGATGGATTAACCTCAAGACTGGGCTTCTTAGAAAAGCCGGTTAGGGTCGAACTTCAAGCATCGCTTAGTTCCTCGAACGATGGTGGCTGGAGCTTCGCTGAACTCGAGGCGGTCGCCGCCAAAAGCTACAACGGCCCTAAACAGTCTGACGAGGCAGTGATTCATGTGATGTTCGTCGACGGTCACTACGCACAAAGCGCGACCAGCACTAATGTTTTGGGCCTGGCCTGGGATAATCGCCACATCGTGTTATTCGCCGATACCCTCAAGACGACCTGCACCCCCGACAGCAACGACGAGCTGAAACGGCGAGGCCTGGTCGAAAAAGCCTGCAACGCCACCGTTATCGGAACATGGCTGCACGAGTTGGGGCACGTCATCGGCCTGGTGAATGACGGCTTGGATATGGTCGACAATCATGAAGACCCCGACCACCCCAGACACGATGCAGACCCAAACAGCATCATGTACTGGCAATTCGACGTGGCCGGCATCTTTGACCTGGTGAAGGGAAAAATCCTGGCGGACGAAGACCCGGTTCCGTCGTTCAGCCCAGCCTGCTTGGCGGATATCAATGCCATCCAATCAAATTCCTAATCAAGAGCCAACCTATTTGGCATGTGTTAAACTCTGAGTTCAACGAAACTCGGGGAACACGATGCTTTGGACCACGATTGGAATTCTGACGCTGCTGCTGATTTTCGGACTCGGGGCGCAAGCCCTGTACCTAAAACAAGGGCAGCGACTACGATGGTTTTTGGGGCTCATGGGCGGCTGGGGAGCCAATAGCGCCGCAGGAGCGATGGTGTTCGTTCAGGTTTATCGCGGTGAAATCGATATCGCAGACTATTGGGTCTGGAAACCACTCCTCGTGGGATCTTCGATCTTGTTCATGTGCCTGATCGCGGCCTGTTTTTACGTGATTCGACACGTCTCATCGGAGGAAGCAGCGATCTTCCGATGGAAAAACCGCATGCTCCTGAAGACCGGACTGAGTGGATTTTTGTTGGGCACAAGTTCGATTCTGTGGCTGTGGTTCTGGTTGGAATGAAACACCGACCGCCCCGAGGCTGCTGAGCCCTGAGACCTGAGACCTGACACCCGACACCCGACACCCGAAACCCGAAACCCGAAACCCGAAACCCGAAACCCGAAACCCGAACCCGAAACCCGAAACCCGAAACCCGAAACCCGAAACCCGAAA
>JBFFMO010000498.1:0-4221 GCA_041554035.1 Allomicrovenator sp.
CATCAACAGAAGGCTCACGGTTGCCGCCAGCCGAAGACCTTGGTTCGCGGGCATCCTGCCAGTATTCGTTTTGGGATCGCTTGTTTTCATAAGGCTCCCGGTTCCGTTGCTGATGAAAAAACATAGATATATTCAAGCGTCTCCACAACGCCGTGTTCAGGAGGATCGTTGCGTGAACCCAAGAAACGACGTCTAGTGGCTTCATCACCCGTTAAAAAGACCCCTCCAAACAGGACTGCATCGTGGAATCCACCCGACCGACACCCAACACGTTTTTTATCGAGGTCTCGGGCTCTGGGCTTCCCGAAGTGGATGGGCTCTTTGTGCCGTCGATCGCACCTCCAGCCGAATCTGAATCGGGGACGGTCTCTACGCTCGGCTACTGGAATGGCAAGATGGCGTGGGACCGCGCGGACGGGAAGAGCGAGCGAAGCCCCGCGCTCTCGTATTCGAACAGCTACACGTCTTGGCGCATCTGCCGCCTCGACGGGCACCTGGCTTACGACATCACCAGCGAAGACGCCTTGCCGCCCACTGACCGGGAATGGCATGTCTACAAGAAGGGCGTCGCGCCTGCTCCGAAGGTGGTCTTACATCATTTCGACCCGCGAAAACCTTGCCCCAAGGCAAACGTAATTTTTGTCCTTGGAGGACCAGGCAGTGGCAAGGGGACGATGTGCGAGCTCGCGGCCATTCAGCTGGGCTGGACACACCTTTCGACCGGAGATTTACTGAGAGCTGAGCGAGAAACCAACGGGCCGACCGCCGCTATTTTGGAAGAATACCTGAAGACGGGGCAGCTCTTGCCCAACGAGATCACGGTCACGTTGATAAAAAACGCGATTGAGGCAGCTGTTCGGACCACTGGAAAGACCAACTTCGTGCTCGATGGGTTCCCGCGGTCACTGAGTAACCTAGATGGATGGCGCGAAGTCTTTGGGCGCGACGCGGAGCTGCCCAAAATGCTCTATTTTGAGTGCCCCTATGAGGTGCTCGAAAAGCGCATCGCTGGGCGAGCGAAGTACTCGGACCGCAGCGACGATAACGTCGAGAGCATGAAGCTGAGGTTTGACACCTTCAAAGCCGAGACGCTGCCGACCTTGGAGCTCTTTAAGGGCAAGAATAAAGTCGTCGAGATCGACGCCAGCCAAGACCGCACAACCGTGTACGCCCTCGTCAAAGACAACCTCGCTGAACACACGGATGAAGCCCTCGCCACGCAGCCACTGACCGAACGGGCCGAGATTCTGCTTGGGCTGCGGCCCTACCCAAAGAAGAGCTAGAGAGCCTTCATCGGATTTCGACGCTCGCTGCGCCATCGAGCTTCACCCACACAAAATCATCGATTTTGGCGAAGCCTGTATCGCCCGCTAAAGCCCGAGTCGGCTGAGGCAGGCGTTCCACACCGTCCACCTGAACGGTCGTCGCCGTGGGCGCCCAAACACGAAGCCAAATCGGCTGGTCGTTTGCGGGCACCTCGACCGAAATAACGCCCGTGTCGATGACCGCCGAAATCTGCGCCGGGGTCGATTCGTGCAGGGTGAACGTGGCGGACGTTGTGCTCGGGAAAACCAGCACGGTCAACGTGTTCGCAAGGTCGGGACCACCAAGATTGGTCGCCAAAGTCGAGATATTCATCGGAATAATCGAGCCTTCGCGCGCAAATATCAAAGCTCGCCGCATGCTGCTCGAAATGTCGAAGCTTAAGGAGCCAGAAAACGCCTGACCGCTCCAAAGATCGAGCCAATTTCCCGCCGGAAATTCGACCTGGCGTACGCCGGTATCATCCAAAATCGGCGCGACCAAAAGCGCGTCGCCAAGCGTGTAGCGGTAGTCTCCGGGCCAAGTCGCAGGCTCGCCCACAGGCCTCAACACAGGCGTAAAATCCTTAAATCCTTCTTCAGATAGCGCGTACATGAACGGCACCAATTCGCTGTGAAACGTGGACCAAAGTCGATAGATGTCGACCGTTTCGTCTGGGTCGGGATCGTTGGGAAACGTCCATGGAGTCAGGTTCGCGCGGCCATGCAGCTGCATAAAGGGCGACAACGCTGAGGCCGCCGTCCAACGCAGGAAATTTGTTCGATCAGCTGGGATCAAAATCCCAAGGTCGACGTCGTCGCGGTCCATGTAGCCACCAAGATCCGAGCCCACGACGACATACCCTGCGGCCGCACTGCGGAACATATGGTCCAAGGCGTCTTCAAGGCCGACCCAATCTCGTCGATTATCGCCTGCCCAAACCACCGGAGCGTGTTCACGTTTGGCAAAAAATCGGCCCTCAAAGTCGTAGCTCTTGTCGTAACCACGGACCATCGTCAGGAAATCATCGGTGCCGTACTTGGACGCGCCGTGTTCCCAGAAGTCTTGATAATACGCCTCCGAATAGGTCTGGTGAGGCACCACGCCGGCATCGGTCTTGATCGTATCGCGCCGAATATAGCTCTCACCAAAATCGAGTTTCCATCCCGCCACGCCCATATCGAGCAAGACGTCTTGCTGCGCGTGCCACCAAGCTCGAGCACCGGGATCGCTGAAATCCACACCGGCGCCGCGGCCCTTCCACCAATTATAGGTTTTGCCGTCATCGACGTAATAGTTGCAGGTTTTGCCTTCCAGGTAATTCGACGCTGGCCCCACGTAGACATCGCCGCCCTGCTCAAGATCGAGTCCGATCTCGTTGACCATCTGGGTCACCCAGAGCACGACACGCACGTCCTGATCTTTGAGATCCGAAACCATCTGCTCAAAATTGGGGTAGCGCTCAGGATTCGGGATGAACGTGTTGTAGTGTGTCTCCCACGGACTATCCAAAACAACGACGCCGACTGGGATGTTGCGGCTTTTGAAGCCTTCGACAAACGCGTACGTGTCGGCGCCATCCGAGATATCCTTGGAAATCCAAGGTTCAAACGCCCACCTGGGTACACGAATTGCTGGAACGGTGGGGGGCTGTTCGCTGTGGTAGCAGGCAGGGTTCATGTCCCAGAAATCCATGACGCCGGTGTCTCCGACATCCATCATGGCTGATGCGTCGACAGACGCATCAACCTGAGTGACTGCGGGCTTGTCGTCAGAACAAGCGGCCAACGCCACGGCTAAAATCATCCACGATCGTTTCATAGAGGTGCTCACTCAGCATCGATGGGTTCGAGCGACTTCGCGCACCGAAAACCAAAATGGTGGTAGGGTTTATTATTCGGGTGGTTACGTCGGCGATGATAACCATTTGCGTGTTCGGCAGGCCAGTACCAAGACCCTCCACGGACGGCGCGGTACTTCAAATCAGCGCAGGGCTCAGCACCGCCGCATGGACCCTTCGGATTATCGCCCAGACAGTCTGCGCCACATTCGGCCCAGGTCGGCGTCCACCAATCTGCGACCCATTCTTCGGCGTTTCCGACCATATCGTAAAGCCCGTAACGCCCGGCAGGTCTGGAGCCAACTTCAAGTACACGACCCTTTTCTGGGTTTTTCCCACGACGTTTGATTTCACCGCAACTTCGGCCTCTTTCGTCCATGATTACGGCCAGCTCACAATTGGCGGCAGGCTCGTTTCCCCATGGGTAGATTTCCGATTCAGGCCCACGGGCCGCAAGCTCCCATTCGGCTTCGGTCGGCAGGCGTTTGCCGACAAATTCACAAAACGTGACGGCGTCGTACCAAGGATTGCCGGTGATGGGCTGTTTTGGAGCCCGGTAATCCGCGTAGACGGGCCCTGAATTCGGGCATTTTCCGGCTGTTACGCACTTTCCATAAGCCTCAACCGTGACCTCGGTCTTATCCATCAAAAAAGTGTCGACGTAGATGCGCGCTGAAGGTGCAGACGCACTGCGGCGGTCGGCGGGTTGATCGTCTTGCACGCAGGCATGGGGATCATCGTCCAAACCACGTGTGAACTCGGCGCCGGGAACGCAGGACATGCCCTCGACTTCTGCCGGACAAGGTCGACCACTGCGAACTTCCGGCTTGGCTGGAACCTCCTCAACTGGCGCTTCAAGGGCGTCCGTTGGCGGCTCAGCTTCTACTGTGGCAGCCACGGGAGCCTCCGCGGGAGCCGTCGCAGGTTCGGCTTTTTGAGCTGGAGTCGATTCGCACCCGCCCATCAAGAGCACCGCAAAAAAAACGGAACGCAGACGCAAATCATGTTTCATGGCAACACCACTTCTAGTTCTTCAAAGGCTTTAAGGCCCTTGGTTGAGACCTTTTTGCCTGCCACCA
>JBFFMO010000499.1:0-4213 GCA_041554035.1 Allomicrovenator sp.
GCCGGTTTGCTGACGAGCTTTCCTGCGACGACGTCGAAGAGTCCAAGCTGCATCGCCAGATCGACGTTTTGTTTCCAGTAAGCCGAATCGTGCCCGCCCACTCTCTGCAATCGTTCAACCGTTTCGGGCGACAACCCGTTTGCCTGCCAACCTAACTCGCTGGTCTCGGATTCGATCACAAGCCATTTCAACGTGGACTGCAGGTCAGAGCGGGTGGTGTCTTCGCGACGCTGAGCCGTCAGGCCGACGCCCTCGTACGTGTCAGCAACCCAATCGAGCAGCCAGGTTCGGCCGAGTTCCCAAATCTGTTGCCAGAGTTCCTCGGGAACGACCAACATCGAGACTTCTTGTTCGTTGATGCGAAACACGACACCAAGCGAGACCAGAGTCTCGGCGATATCTCGCTCCATCGCGCGCTCATCGCGCCGCATGAATGGGACCACTTTGGCGTCACGATTATCTCGACTTGCGGTCTCGAGTTCGTAGCCAAAAACTTCCTGCCAAAAACACACTCCACCAAGCTCAATCGCGACCATTGCCGCCCCCAGATAATCCATATCCGGCAGACGTGCGATGATTTCAGTGAGGGCGGCCGGCTGGCCCAGCTTTTCGGCCAGGGCGAGAATCGAGGCCATTCGACGATCACAGCCCGTGATCTCCCAGGCGTTTGTCATCAAGCCCAGCTCTTCCTCGGTGCATCCGCCAAGCAAGGTCAGCAGAGAGGTTCGAGTTCCCATCAGCAAGGGCGCAAGGATCGCGGACCAAACCCCAGGAAACACGGTGTGGGTCGCTTTCACATCAGGCAGAAAACCGAGTTTAACCAGCAGCTTGCGCGCACGCAGCGGACTGGGAAGAATCGGGACTTCCAGATCGTGATCAAGTGCGATCTCATGCAGTAGCGCGCGGGAGTCATCGTCAACGAGAAGTCGATCGACGATCTTGCAAACCTGCTCCGCATGGTCACACAAGTACGTGCCCAACCCGAAGGCCTCGGATGTCGGCGATTCGTACAACGACGCGATTCGATCCCTATCCGTTTCGGCTAACGATTGGAGGTAAGTGATCCAACGATCAAAATGTTCACCAGAGTATGACAATTGGGCACCGTGAAGCCTGAATGAAGGCCGGTTAGCTAACACATATTTGTCACGCGGCGCAAAACCTACCGCGCTGATCATGGTCATCAGTCCAGGTCGATGCCAATATGAACAAATCAACGTTGGCGTGCGTCCAAGCGAGTGTGACGGGAATTTGATTGCCTACACGTTGTTTGAGTAAAGAAGCGAGGACCCCATGAATCTACATGCATTAAAAAAACACCAGCGGGTTCTGGGATTTATCGTGCTCGTCGGCCTGACGATCGGCAGTGGTTCGTTGGGAGCCACACCTGAGCGAAGCTCGTTTCAATTTGCCGGCGAAGAATTCTACTACTCGATTCGATTGAATGGCGCGGAAGCCATTCGTGTGGGTGTGCGCGCTGGTGAGGTCAAATACCGCAAAGGCATACCCTACGTTCCGATCGCGGGAACCGCCCAATCCACGGGGCTTTTCGACACTGTTTATCCGATCAACGACAAAGCCCACACATTTGTGAATCCCAAGTCGTTTCGACCGCTTCGGTCCGAGAAGTACTTCGACGAAAACGGGGACACGCGCGAATACAAAGTCGATTTTTCGCATGGCGCCTTCCGCGCCAAAGTTGAAAAAAACAAGGACGACAGAACCCGAAAGTTCTCGATGGCTATCCCGGGAACCACGCATGACATGATCTCGTGGTTCTATGAGCTGCGAACGATGGAGAACTTCGAGGTGGGCACGAAGGTCTCGTTCTACGTGTATGACGGCTGGAAGCTCAGCCATATCCACGGCAAGGTGTCCGGCAAAGAAGACGTGCTCACCCCCATGGGATGGTTCAAAGCCTGGAAAATCGACATGACACGGGACGTGATGAACTCACGCTCTCAGCGCAACCAGACCCCGACGCTGAAGATCCGCGACAAAGATCAGAGCAGAGCCACCGTTTGGGTGAGTCGTGACGAAAATCGCTTGCCGATCAAGATCGCGATCGACACCCCGCTGGGTCAGGGAGAGGCCGTTCTCATCAAACTCAAATTGGCCTCAAAAAATTGAATCCAGATCCTTTGAAGCGCGGCTCTCGCGTCGCGGTCGTCAGCCCGTCGGGCCCGGTGCTACCCGAACACATCGAATTCGGCCTTGAAACCCTTGCAGATTGGGGCCTGGAGGTCGACGTCATCGATGCCTACGCGCGCGATCACGGATACCTCGCCGGTTCGGATTCTCTGCGCATCGCAGCCCTTCATCGTGCTCTTTCCGGGGAATATGAGGCCGTCTTCTGCAGCCGTGGTGGCTATGGTTCGACGCGAATTGTCGCGGACGTGCAGCCTGCTTCGAACCCGTGGCTTATTGGCTTCAGCGATATCACCGCGCTGCATCTGCGATTCTGGGACAGGCTACCCTGCGTTCACGGCCCGGTCCTGAAGAGTTTTCACTCGCAGGCTCATGGCGCCGCCAGCCTGCGTCGACTGCTCTTTGACGGTCCGACGAAGAGGCGATTTGAATGCACTCCGGTTTCGGCTGGCGTGGCAGAAGGCCGACTTATAGCGGGCAATCTCTCGGTTCTTGTGTCGTGTTTGGACGCGCCATGGTTTCCATCCCTCGACGGGCATATTCTTCTGGTCGAAGACGTGGGAGAGGCAGACTACCGGCTCGACCGACTCTTCACGTCGCTGAGGTCATCCCAGCATGGCCAAGGCCTCGCGGGGTTGATTCTGGGCGATTTCAACGGCTGTGCTGGCGTGTATGTCGATGACGCTTCGATTCCGGACTTCCTGATGCGGCTTGCCCGAGAATTCAATATTCCTGCCGTGTCAGCTTTCCCATCTGGCCATATGGACCGCAACGAGCCGGTGCTCCTGGGATCCATGGCACGCATCGACGGGTCCGTGGGTAGCGTGGAGATCGAATGACGGACCTTGAATCGCGGCTGATTGCCACCCTCGAGAACGATATCGCTCCCACGGCCGAAACGGTCCCGGCGATTCATACCTGCACGGCGCTTCAGGCGGCTGTATGGACCCGGTCCGAAGTGGCGTCTCTGGTGTTGGGCAAGGCCACACCCGATGCGCACAATCGGCTGAGCCCAGACGAGTTCATGGACATCGCGAGTGTCACAAAATTATTCACTGCGACCCTTGCGCTGATGGCGATCGATGCTGGAAAGCTGGGGTTTGAAACCACCATCGACACCGTTTACCCCGAGCTTTCATCACCATCTCCGACGCTGCTGCAGCTGCTGAACCACTCGTCGGGGTTACCCGCTTGGGACCAGTACTACTTGAGGTATCCGCTGGTTCCAACGGACCTCGAAGCGCAACAGAATCGTGATGCCATCCTGCAAGAAATCCTGAGTTCCCCTCGAAAGGCCCCAGGCCATTATGCTTATTCGGACCTCGGCTACATCCTGTTGGGAAGGCTGATTGAGCAGGTGCTCGACGACGACCTCGATACGTTGGTCGCGCGATTCATCACCGGTCCACTTGAGATGGGCAGAACTCGCTACGTGAACCAACTCAAGGGCGAGTCAGCGCTAGAGGCCGTCGTGACCGAGATGACGCCCGGGCGCCCTGCCCCGGTTCGCGGCCTGGTTCACGACGAAAACTGCTTCATCCAGGGAGGAGTGGCCGGGCATGCTGGACTCTTTTCAACCGCAGACGACCTCATCCTTTTTGGTCGTCACATGCTGGATATTCATGAGGGGAAAACAGGAATCCTGAAAGCCATGACACTGAGGCAAGCCTGGTCGAGCGTATCGAAAGCGCCCGACGGCCACCACGCAGCAGGCTGGGACACACCAAGTGGTGAAGTGAGCAGTGTCGGAAAGGGGTTCTCGCGATCCCACACCTACGGCCACCTGGGATTCACAGGCACTTCGTTGTGGATCGACACCTCAGCTCAGGTCGTTGCGGCTCTGCTCACGAATCGGGTTTTCCCGACTCGGGAAAACCCGAGGATCAAAGACCTACGCGTGAGATTTCACGAAGCCGTTTTGCCAGCTTCGGCGGCTTGAGTCTCGGCTTCAGCCTTGGCCTTCGCGACTTCATAGCGTTTGGACACTTCAGCAAAACTCTCGTCGACCTCATCGCGAGGAAGATCTCCAGCTTCGAGCTTTTCGTCGGTGAGTTTCCTGATCTCA
>JBFFMO010000500.1:0-4188 GCA_041554035.1 Allomicrovenator sp.
GGGTAATCAGCCGCCATGTGCCCAGGAGCGGATGATCCACGATGCCACGCACACGCTTGATTCGACTGACCTCTACGGGTGTGAGCCGGCTCATTGGGTTATCGACGCTGATGCCAAGTTCGGCCGCGTTAATCTCGGCCAAGAGTTCTTGGGCATCCACCTCCAGCTCTTTGGCCAATTCTCGAACTCTCATCGCGACTCTCGTCTTAGGGCATCCAGTAGATTCTTCATGTACGTGCGGCCGGGTCAAGCCGCCTTCGATTGTCTTCGACATCGCGGCGGGCGGCATCTTAAATCGAAAGGACGTGAAACACGCAAGTCGCAGGCGCGGCTGGAGCCACGCATACCGGGCGCAGTGCGTAACGCCTTGAGTTTACGGTGTGCACACCGCGTCGATCTCAAACTCGATGGCGTCAAATCCCGTCGGGTCAGTCGCATCCTCGGCGCGTTCCAGAAAATCTCCGGTGAAGACGTAGAGGGTGCCAGCGCCTTGAATAGTTGTTCCGTCTGATGCCGCCGTTGGAAACGGAACCTCTAAGTTCTGCGCGATGAGGGTGCTGAGCACATAGCGTTTGTCGTCCTTATCGACGGCATAATTTTGGTTGAGCAATAGATTCTGAGAAGCCACGGAAACTCCCCAACCGTTCGGTGTCGTCCCCGACGCCACGAATCCAACCGCACCCACTGCCGCGTCGACCTCGACCTCACAGATGCCTGTGATGGACGCGGTGTCGCCATCGACGATGACAGAGCCGCTCAACGTGCCCGAGGGTGGTTCTGGTATGGGAGCGAAGGCCGTTGCACTCGTTCGACCGCTGACGTCGTAGACCTTGACCACGTCGTCGATGTCGAACGCGCCAAATCGACCGTCGGCCGAAAACGACCGGTTGCCGGCATCATCAATGGGCAGGGCTCCAATCTTGGTGGCTTCGGGCAGCGCCACAAGCATCACGCCTTCTGGGGAACGGCTCTCGGCGCTCAACACGGCACCATTGGCCGAGATGAGCACGTTGCGGTCATTCACGTCGAGTTCGACACCGTCTCCCGCGCCACACGGCTCGAACGTAACGACTGCACATTCGGCCAGCAACAATTTGCCGTTCAGCCCCGTGACCGTGTTGTCGCCCAGAACCGCCCTCACACCACCCTCCGGCCAGAAGCGCTGGATATCTGGCCCGATCGAATCGCTGTCGTAGCTCACCGTTCCGACAATTTCCGTGGACAGTGGGTCCTCGGTCGTGGGTCTAGAATAATTCACCCAGAGCCTTTCGCCACTGCTGTCTAGCGCGATGGATTCGACCACGCCGAACGACGGTGCGAGTTTAATCAGTTCGGCCTCACCGGTGTCGAAATTAATGCGGCATATCTCGTCGGTCTTTTCACCGACTTTACGGACAAATGCCTGATTAACAGCGGGATGAAAGATGTTGTAATCCTGCGGCCCCGCACATTCATCGGTCGGTCCTAAGTCGGTCTTTTTCTGCAGAACATCTCCGGAAGCTGCGTCCCAGGTGTATCGATTTCGATAGGTTTGCAGGGCGGTAATCTTCCCGGAGTTCGACCAATACAGGTCCGTGACCGAGACGGAATCGGCAAGCACACCATCGGGTTTGGCAAAATCCTTCATCCGGCGAAGCTCAGCCCCATCCGCGGTTGCATAGACGACCACACTTTGATCGAAGGTCGTGGTGTCCTGCAACGCGATGGCGAGCTCGGAACCGTCGGCGTTGAGGGCCGTCGCCATGATGCGTTGTCCGTCAGGCGGCGAGATATCCACGACGAGCCCGAGCACATCATCGACGCCATTATTGCTGGCATTATTAGTGGCGTTATTTGTGCTGGCATTATTGCTAGCGCTGCCTCCGCTTGGTCCGCACGAGACCATAAACACCCCAAGAAAAAGAAAAAAGCCTAGCTTTTGGAGTCCCTTCATATCTCACCTCACATCGCCCCTCAGAGACGTGTCCTTTTTTGTTCTGACATAAACACAGCCCTCCAAATACATCAAAACCATCAATAAATTAAGCATTTTATCTGTTTCGCATCTGGTCCATGGACGGCGAATCAGACATCCTTGAGACACGAATCTGATATTTGTCTGATTCGTATTTCTTGCCGTAGGGCTGTGTTGTTTTTGCCAGATACCGTCCTGCGCTTACGTTCCCGTGAGCACTGATATTCGTCGATTTTCGACCCTAAAAAGCCCTGTATTCGCGTTAAAGGGGGGCGCTTCGACCGAGAGTCGTAGGAGACATCATGACGCAGAAAATCTGGCTCAAAAACTATCCCACCGGCATGCCGGCCGAGATAGACCCCGACGTGTTCGAATCGATTCCCGACCTCTTCGAGAAGACCACCAACAAGTTCGCGGATCGACCCGCCTTTCATAATCTCGGCCGCACACTGAGTTTTGCCGAATTGGACAAGTTATCGCGTGATTTTGCGGCCTATTTGCAGGGGTTGCCGGGCATGAAAAAAGGCGCTCGGGTCGCCATCATGTCGCCTAATCTGCTGCAATACCCCGTGGCACTTTTCGGCATCCTGCGTGCTGGCATGGTCGTCGTGAACGTCAACCCGCTCTACACAGCGCCTGAACTTGAACACCAACTCAAAGATTCTGGTGCCCAGGCCATCGTGGTTGTCGAGAACTTCGCGTCTGTTTTGCAGCAAGTGCTCGAATCCACGGCGGTAGAGCATGTGATTTCGACCCAGCTTGGTGACCTGCTGCCTTGGCCCAAGCGTTGGATGGTCAATTTTGTCGTCAAGCACATTAAAAAAATGGTGCCCGCATGGCGTATCGACACGGCCATCAGCTTCCGGGAGGTCCTTGCGCGCGGCGCTGCGATGGAGTTCAAGCCGGTTCAGATGGATCGAGAGGACCTCGCGTTCTTGCAATACACCGGTGGCACGACCGGCGTCGCAAAGGGCGCGATGCTGACCCACCGCAACATTCTTGCGAACGTCGAACAGACGGGCATTTGGGTCTCTGAAAGCTTTAAGGAAGGCAGCGAAATCGCCATCGCGCCTTTGCCTTTGTACCATATTTTCTGCCTGACCTCGACGCTGTCCTTCTTGAAATGGGGCACGCTGATCGTGCTCATCACGAACCCGCGCGATATGCCGGCCCTGGTCAAGGAACTTGGACAATGGAAGTTCACCGTCATGACCGGCGTCAACACTCTCTTCAACGGGCTCTTAAACACGCCCGGATTCAGCGACATCGACTTTTCAGCGCTCAAGGTCGTTATTGGGGGCGGCGCCGCCGTTCAACAGGCGGTTTCCGAGCCCTGGCAGAAAGTGACCGGGTCTTTTATCACCGAAGCCTACGGCCTGACGGAGACCTCGCCTGGCATCTGCGCCAACCCCCTTGGAACCCCCTGGAACGGCAGCGTTGGTTTCCCGATCCCCTCCACCGATATGACGGTCCGCGACGAGAGCTTCAACGAGCTGCCCGCATGGACTGGCGAAGGCGATATCGCGGAATATACCGGGGAGCTGTGCATCCGCGGCCCGCAGGTGATGAAGGGCTATTGGAATAATCCAGAGGAGACCGCCAACGTGATGGTCGATGGCTGGCTGAAGACGGGCGATGTCGGACACGTGGATGCCGAAGGTCGCTTCACGATCACCGACCGCAAGAAAGACATGATTCTGGTGTCGGGTTTCAACGTCTACCCGGCGGAAATCGAAAGCGTGATTGCTTCTCATCCCGGCGTGCTTGAATGCGGGGTGGTGGGTGTGCCCAATGAAAGGTCAGGCGAAGCGGTCAGAGCCGTAATCGTCAAGAAGGACCCGAACCTCACAAAAGAAGCCGTAATCGAGCACTGCAAAGCACAGCTCACGGGCTACAAAACCCCGCGTGAAGTGGAGTTCCGCGACTCGTTGCCTAAAACGCCGGTCGGGAAAATCCTGCGGCGCGAATTGCGCGACGCCTGACCCACCGCGATGCGTCTCGCGCTGGCTGCCTTCAAGTGCGGGATTGAATCGGCGCTTTCTTGAATCGGCCCCAGGCGATGAATGCCGCTAAGCCCCCAAGGACAATATTCGGAGCGATCATGGGAACCTCTCCGCGACCAATGTGGGTAATCATCGCAAGGACCATCACGACCAGAAGTCCAAGAGCAGCCAGAGGGGTGAGCTTCGGCTGGATGCGGGTCGCGGCGGGTAGGATGAGGCCAAGAGCCCCAA
>JBFFMO010000501.1:0-4181 GCA_041554035.1 Allomicrovenator sp.
AATTGAGTCAGCCGAAAAAGCTTCAATCAGGACGTCGCCATTGTGACACGGCTGGGTGGGTTATCAATCAAACAGATGTAAACAGACAACCTCATAGCGAAACACTTCTCTTCCCGTTGTCACTCATATCACGCGTGACTAGGTTAACGAGTCGGAACAAGTGCCAAGGAGTGACGGTGACCAAGAAAATTCTAGCCGCGGAAATCCAAGTTGGAGACATCTTCGTCTCGAGTTTTCTGGTTTCGTCTTTCGCCCGCAAAACAAGCCGCGACGGCGTGGACTACCTCGCATTGGTCCTTCGCGATCGCTCGGGATCCGTCGAGGCGCGCGTGTGGCAAGACGTGGAGCCGCTGGCGACACGCTGCGCTCAAGACGACTTCGTCGCGATTCGCGGCGAAGCCGACCTCTTCAACGGCAAGGTTTCGATCACCATCCACGATCTGGAGCGACTCGAAGATGCCGATGTGAAACTTGAGGACTTCTTTGAGCACTCGCGATGGCCCGCCGAATCGATGTTCGGGCAACTGACGAGCTTGGTCGAAACCCAGATTTCGAGCCCGCAAGTCCGCGCACTGCTGCAGGCCGTGTTTGCGGACACGGAGCTGATGACGCGATTCCGTGAAGCCCCGGCGGCCATGCGCAACCACCATGCCTATCGCGGCGGCCTTCTGGAACATTGTCTTTCGATGTCCCGGCTGGCGATTTCGGTCGGACAGCACTACGCCGCGTATTATCCCGGGATGGTTCAAAAAGACCTCGTGATTGCGGGCTGTATTTTGCACGACATCGCGAAATGCCGAGAACTCGATTTTCGACGCTCCACCCGTTATTCCACCGAAGGAAAGCTCGTCGGCCATATTCCGATGGGCAGCGAGTGGATCTCGACTTACGCCAAAAAGGCGGCAATTCCGATCCCAGACGATCTGACGCTGGAACTGAAACATCTGGTCCTCGCCCATCACGGAACCCACGAATTTGGCTCGCCGGTGTTGCCACAAACCGCCGAGGCTCATCTGTTGCATTTCATCGACATGATCGACAGTCGTGCCAACATATGTTGGAATTTGAGACCAGTAGACGCGATGGAGCCTCAATGGAGTGATTTTCAACGCTCCCTCCAGGCCCCTATTTATTTTCGCGGCAGCCCCTCTTGGGTTGCCGAAAAACCTCTCGTTGATGACGACCTCGTTGGGCCAGGCATGACCAAACTCAACCTCATTGGGAAGAACACATGAGCCTCCTTGACCGACTAAATCTCCTGATTCGCTCCGAGCTCAATGATGTCGTCCGACCCGACCGACTGCGCTCTGCCGTCTCAGAAATGGAAACCAGCCTTCGTGATGCCAGGCGGCAAAACGCGGAGCTTCGGGTCGCAGAAAAGCGCCTGATCGAGCGCATTCGGGATTCACGCGCCAAAGCGACGACATGGGAAGATCGCGCGGTCTTGGCCCTCAAGAGTGGTCAAGAGGACCTCGCAAGAGAAGCGCTGGTCATGAAAAACAAGGCTGAACGCGAACTCGAGGGGCTGCGCGACGACCTCGATGAGCAGCGTGCGTACATCAAGGATATGGAACGTGCGCTTGAGGCGCTGGACCACAAGGTTCGTGGCGCACGTGGAAAAGGTTCGAGCGGACCGGACTCCAAGGCACAAGGTTCCGAGTCTGCATGGGATGCTGAGTTTCGAAGAAGAATGGGGGGGCGCGAGGTCGATGAGTCGCAGGACTCGGGTCCATCGCGGTCATTTCATCCAAGCACCGACCGGTCATTTCAAGAATTCGATCGCATGTCGGACAAGATCCGCGACCTGGAGGCAAACGTCGACGCCATGGGCGAACTTGCTGACGACGACCCGCTGATCGATCCCAAGAGAAGGAAGCTTGAGGACAATTTCCGAAAGCTTGAACAGACGAAGCGGACCGATGATGATCTGGCAGATTTGAAGAAGAAATTCTCGGAGTAGACCTCCGGCTCAGGTCACGGCATCCGAACCGCTTCGGCGATGCCGTCGGCCCCGCGCCCTGCCGCTCCGCCTGCCGCGCCACCGGTGCCGCCCTCACCCTGCATCACCGTTGAAGCTTGGGGAGCCTTGCTCAAGGGGCCGCTCGAGAAGAGCCCGATGGACGGACCGCCTGCGCCTCCGCCACCCTGACCGCCACGACCGCCGCGTCCACCGATGCCGCCCTTGGCGCCCTTTCCGCTGTTTTCTTCGAGGTTGCCGCCGGCTCCGCCGGCCCCTCCCATTCCGCCTTCACCACCATCGCCGCCGTCGCCACCGCGACCGCCTAAACCGCCGATGATCGTGCAGTCGATGATTTCAACATCGCTGTTGAGCAGTAGGACTCCCACCGATGCGCCGCCAGACTGACCGCCGCCGCCGCCGATTCCGCCGCAACCACCGGATCCACCACCGCCACCTGCGCCGCCCCATGACCCGCAACCGTTAAAGAGGCCATCGCTTTTATCGCCACCACCGCCGCCGCCGCCGCCCGCTCCGCCTTCGCCTGCGGTGCCGGATTCACCCGACGACCCATCCTGGCCCAGCCATTGGCCATCCACAAAAGCCCCTTCCGCGACGCCACCGACTCCGGGCGCGCCAGTCGTACCCGACGATCCATTCGAGCCTTCGAGACCCGGTGAACCGGGTGTTCCGCCGGCTCCGCCCACCGCCCCGGCGGTTCCATTCGTCCCTTTGCTGCCCGAGGCACTGTTGAATCCAGCACTCCCCCCCTTTGCGCCACGTCCATCCTCGGATCCACATGCGGGTTCCCCACCTGCACCCGTGGCAGGCGGATTGCTCTGATTGATGCAGTCGAGCCCCAGAAACCCGCCGGAGTCGGGAGGAGCGTTTCCACCCTTCACACCGGTATTGCCGGTTTCCCCGTTAGGCCCGACGCTGCCGCGCATCCCGTCACCGCCCTTGCCTCCCGTGATTCTGAGATCCAATAAAACCACGCCAGGAGAGTCCTGCAAGTAGACCGCAGCAGCAGTCATTCCCGGAGGAGCGCTGCCCCCGAGGACCTCAAACCCCATCAAAACCGTGCGTTGTTGGATGTTGACGCCGGTGATCACCGGACTGCCCATGCGAAACGTGGTCTTAGCTCGACCGTCGCGTTTCCACCCAAATCCATATCCGCCCGCGATACTAACGCCGTCGGCGAGTTCAACCGAGCCATCGTAGAAACTCTCAGCAACAAGAACCCACGACTTGCCTTCGGCGGCCGCGGTCGTCACAGCGGCCGCCACACTTGCCTTGGGCAACCCCTTAGTCCCCGGATTGGCGTCGTCGCCGTAAGTCGCCACAAAAACACTTTGCGATTCGTCGCCGTCGAGGCCATCACAATTTGCGTCAAAAAAGTCAGGATCCGGCTCGTCTTCGCGGTCCGGCGAGCACGCACCCTGGTCAGCCTGACCCGCATCATCGCCCGGAAAAACGACATTATTTGTTTGGCCCGTCGTGTCCGACGAATCAGGCATGCCCCCCGCATCCGATTTCACTGAGTTATTCAGCAAAACTGGCGCGTCATCGCTGCAGCCCACAAATGCCGCACATACGAATAAGGCAAAAACCAATGAGTTCTTCATCTTGCACCGCGATCTTGAAATTCTCGTCCTTGAAGGTCTCAGAGGTCAGTGACAACGTCAAACGCATCAACGCTGGCGCAGCGTTGCGAGGCGAAGTCACCCTATGATAGCTCTTCCGTTTCATTGATTTGCAGGAATGCCCCATGTCGACGCAACAGAAGTCTCAGAGCGCGATTGTGCGCACGCTCGAAAAGATCGGCGCCCTTGGAAACAAGCTGCCCGATCCGCTCACTCTTTTTGTCATCTTTGCCGCCGGCGTGATTCTGGCGTCGGTGATCTTCAAAGGGGCCAGTGCCGAGGTCATGCAACGCACTGGCGAAATGCAGGTCAAAGCCGTGCAGAGCCTGCTCTCGGCTGACGGCATCAAATGGATGTTCGAAAACGCGGTGAAGAACTTCATCGAATTCGCGCCGCTGGGGGCCGTTCTGACCGTCATGATCGGCATCGGCGTCGCAGAGCGCACAGGGTTCTTCGCGATGGGGCTTCGGGTATTGGTGCAATCTGTCCCGTCTTCCGCCATCACAGCCACGCTGATCTTCGCGTCGGTGATGAGCTCGATGGCAGCCGACGCAGGTTACGTCGTCTTGACGCCTCTCGGC
>JBFFMO010000502.1:0-4176 GCA_041554035.1 Allomicrovenator sp.
ATCGTGTAGTTGCCCTCAGCATTGGCGATCGGAAGGCGAATCAGCTGCCCCACGGCTAGGTCGCGCGTGAACGGCGTCCGATTCGTTTCCACGCGTAAATCCACCGTTTTGCATTGAAATGTGAGGCTCGTATTTCGGAGCATCGCACCAGGCAGCAGGCCTGACTCAAGCAAAATCTGAAATCCGTTGCAGATGCCGATCACGGGCCGGCCTTGGTCCGCAAATTTGCGAACCGCGTCCATTACCGGCGAAATCTTGGCCACCGCGCCACAGCGCAGGTAGTCGCCATAGGAAAATCCGCCAGGAATCACCAAGCCGTCCAAGCCCGACACGTCGTTGTCGCGATGCCAGACGTATTCGACCTGAGCCCCAAGCAGCGACAGGACTTCCCCGCAATCTCGGTCACAATTTGACCCGGGAAACACAACCACGCCAAAACGCATTATTTCCCCTCATCGTCGAGAAACTCGACGCTGTAGTTTTCGAGGACCGGATTGACCAGAAATTCTTTACACATCAGGTCAATTTCGGCTCGCACTGCGTCCCGATCGTCGCCTTCAATTTGAAGGTCGATCACTTTGCCCAGATGCACGTGTTCGACGTGATGACCGAGACGGCGAAGACCTGACTGAACGACTTTTCCGGCGGGGTCAAAGACTCCCGGACGATTTCGTACCAACACTCGAACATGCATGATTTACCTCAAACGTTCACTTTCACACCGAGACGCTGAGCGACCTCTTCGTACACTTCGATCAGGTCACCGAGGTCCTGACGGAACACATCTTTATCGAGCTTGCGACCGTCTTCGTCCCAGATCCGACACGTATCCGGCGAGATTTCGTCGCCCAAAATGATCGCACCTGACGGGTCGAAGCCAAATTCCAACTTGAAGTCGACGAGCTGCAGTTTGGCTGCGCCGAACGCACTTCGAAGGATCGTATTGACCTGCAACCCAAGCCGTTTCAGCTCAGCGAGTTCAGTCGCCGTCGCTGCTTTCATCATCAAAACGTGGCAATCGCACAGAATCGGGTCTCCGAGCGCATCATTCTTGAAGTAGGTCTCGACAATCGGAGGCTCAACGGGCGTGCCCTCGGCCAGCCCTGTTCGTTTGGCCAGCGAGCCTGTCACGACGTTTCGAACCACGACTTCAAGCGGGATCATCTTCAAGCGTCGAACCACCATGTCGCGATCATTGGGACGATCGATGAAGTGAGTGCGAACGCCTTTGGACTCAAGCAATTCAAAGAAGAGCGACGAGATCGCGTTGTTCAGAATGCCCTTGCCCTCGAACTCGGCCTTCTTGACGCCGTTAAATGCCGTCGCCGAATTTTTAAACCGCTGCACCATCTGGGAAGCGTCCGCTCCAGCCAGCATCTGTTTTGCCTTGCCTTCATATTCCGGAGTCACGTCGCTCATTTGGTCTCCTGCTTTTCGAAAACTCGTTCAAAAATATCGGGAATTCTGCCCAAGACAGCGTCCAGATTGAATGCTTCGTCCAAATCTTGAGCCGTCAGGTGCTCGGTGATTTCCGTGGAAGTCCGAGCCAACTCACGGAAGTCGGCGCCGCCTTCAAAGGCTCGCATGGCGACGACTTGCACGCGTTTATACGCATCCTGTCGAGAAAGCCCACCACGGATCAACCGCAACAAGATGCCCTGCGAAAACGGCAGACCGCGCGTGATCTCAAGGTTTCTCATCATCGCGTCAGGATAGACCACCAGGTTCTCGATGATGTTCGTCATACGATGGAGAGCAAAATCGAGTGTTACGGTCGCATCCGGCGCAATCATGCGCTCCACCGAGCTGTGAGAGATGTCTCTCTCATGCCAAAGCGCGACGTTTTCCATCGCTGGAATGACCATTCCGCGGACCAGACGAGCCAATCCCGTCACGTTTTCGCTGAGCACCGGGTTGCGTTTATGCGGCATGGCGCTCGAGCCTTTCTGACCTGCATGGAACCGCTCTTCGGCCTCACCGACTTCGGTGCGCTGCATATGCCGAACGCCCACCGCAAATTTCTCGAGGCTCGAAGCGATCAAACCCAAACACGAAAAGAACTCGGCATGACGGTCTCTCGAAACCACCTGACTCGCGGCGAGTTCAGGTTCGAGGCCCA
The DNA here is from genome assembly GCA_041554035.1 of Allomicrovenator sp. Lineage (GTDB taxonomy): Bacteria > Myxococcota_A > Bradymonadia > Bradymonadales > Bradymonadaceae > JBFFMO01. Next base: position 2,120 of record JBFFMO010000502.1, read on the forward strand.
ATTTTTTCATGACAAAATCTTCGACAGCGATGGGGATATTCGAAAACGTTCCCACGGCACCCGACACTTTGCCGACAGAAATCACCTTTTGTGCCGCCACCAAGCGCACGCGGTTGCGACGCATTTCGTCGTACCACATCGCCAAAACATGGCCGAACGTTGTGGGTTCTGCGTGAATCGCATGAGACCGGCCCACCATGGGGGTATCTCGATGTTCGTAGGCACGTTTGCGGATGGCAGCCATAAGGGCATCGACTTCGCCGATCAAGATCGTGGCTGCATCGCGCAGTTGCATCGCGAGGCACGTGTCGAGAACGTCAGAACTCGTCAGCCCAAAATGAATCCAGCGGCCGTATTCTTCTCCCACACTTTCTTCAAGACTTTGAACGAACGCGGCGACGTCGTGGCGAGTGACTCGCTCAATTTCCTCGACGCGTGCGGCACTTAAGACCGCGTTCTTCTGAATGAACTGGCTGGCCTCTTGCGGCACAACGCCAAGCTCTGCCCAGGCTTCGACAGCGGCGACTTCGATGTCAAACCAACGTTGAAGGCGAGCCTCATCCGTCCAAATGGCGGCGATTTCAGGACGTGTATAGCGCGGGATCATTGGAATACCTGGTCGCAAGGAGCGCCATTGGTATCAACAATTCAGCGGATTTAAAACAGGATCTGCGTGACGTTTGGGTGACAGGGCTACTCGGGGTCCGCACAGCAACGGAAGCCGATATCCCCGGAGCTCGAACCCGGCGCTTTGGCCGAGGAGTAACGGCAAGATGCCACGTCTTCTTCGCTCTCGTAACTTCCGCCGGCGATCCGACGTTCCTCGACCCATTCGTGGACGTTACCGCTCATGTCGTACGCGCCAGAACGGCTGCGACACTTCTTGTTTGAGCCAGCTTTGGCGAGCGATCGTTCGAATCCGTCTTCGTCCGCAGTGTTGCAGGCATCGGGATCGTAGCTTGAGCCGTACGGGTATTTTGAGCCGCAGGCACCACGCCATTCTGAAAGCGTGCACAGTCGCTTGCCATCTGCTTTGCACAACTTGGTGGCTTCAAACCAGTTTACACGCGTTTTTGGAGGCGCACCTGAACCTGGATATTCGTAGGCGTCCACACAGTAATTGCCCGACTTCGACTTCACGAGCTTCGCCCCAGAGGGACATTTCGTTCCAGCGGCTGCTGCCTTTTCGACAGGCTTCACTTCTTCGACGGGCTTCACTTCTTTGGGCGGGACCACGTTGCTGCTGGTATCACTCACGCGGCTGCCCACAGCTTCAACTGGAGCCACCACGGCAGCAATCTGAGTCGCGGTCACAGTTGGTGCCACCTGGGCTGCGGTTTGCGTCGCTGTCTGAGCGGCAGTCAGGACCGCGATTTGTTCCGCCGTTTGATTGGCCGTTTGGGTCGCGGTCTGATTGACGGTCTGAGCCACGGCAACCGTTGGAACGACCACCGAAGGCTGGTTCTGGGGAGCCGGCACAACTGTGTCGGGTGCCACTGCGCGCGACGAGCCCAGCTGGACGACTTCGTCCGATGGCGAAGATTTCATCGCCTGGTAGATCACAAACGCAATCAGGACGGAAACGGCTGCCCACATCATCCATGCACGCCCCCCCTCAGAGTCCTTGGTCGGCGCTGGGGTTGTCATCATGGTCTGAGTGTTCACCCGTGCAGCCGGGCCACGCGGCATTTGCGGACGTTTGGGATCGATGCGGCCCACCTCGTTGGTGGTCAGCAGGTCCTGGATCTCAGGCTCTTTGTCCCTCGAATATTCGACCGTCGCCAAGTCTTCGTCGGCCGATGCCGGAGGCGGCATTTTCTTGTTTTTTTCTGACGGCGCCAGTTTGGGAGCCGGCGGAGGCGTGATCGCCGGCAATGAGGCCGTCTGACGAGCCGTGATCGGCGGTGCTGCCGGGGCCGCTGGAGCGGGCGGTGGGACAGGCGGACGCGGAGGAGTCGACGACTCGTGGAGCGTCCCAGTGTCCACCAAAGCGGTCAAATCACTAACGAGCGCCTCGATCGAAGGATATCGTTCTTCGCGAGCGAATGCAGTGGCTC
>JBFFMO010000503.1:0-4170 GCA_041554035.1 Allomicrovenator sp.
AGGGGCACTCGAACGCCTCGCGCCCATTTTGATGACCGCGCTGGCGTCCGGCCTGGGATTGCTGCCCCTGGCGCTCGCACAAGGCGAGCCAGGAAGCGAAATTCAAGCCCCCATGGCTGTGGTGATTTTATGCGGTCTGGTGTCGTCGACCGTGTTGAATATGGTGGTCATTCCCGCTTTGTATAAGCGCTTTGGCCACTTCGGCGACGAGCCCGCCCTAGCGGAGTGACTTATTCTTGCGCTCGGCCAGGTTATGCGAGATCGCCGGCACGAACATCGCGCTGATAAAAATGAGACCAAGAATAGCTGTTGCGATTTGATTTGCGTCCATAATTTTATTCCTTTTGCTCTGGCAGCGAGTCTTCGCCGGCCACAGCGTCTTTAAAAGTTTTAATGCCACCGCCGAGCTGTCTGGCGACTTCGGGCAATTTGCCCACGCCAAAAAACATCACGACGATCGCGAGAATCAACATCAGTTCTGAGGTTCCAAGACCAAACATGAGGGTTTCTCCATGTCATTTGAATCCAAGTTCCCCCTAGCCTTTCGTAGTTCTTCTCAGGCGGCGGGCGGCGAGTGGCCCGGCGAGAGCGAAAGCCGCATTTTGCGGGACATGCACCACTCGGCACTCGTGCCGGGACGGTCCACTCCGACCAAATCCGCGACGATGATCTGCGACGAAACGACCGGGAGGTCATTTGAAGTCAGAAATGTAGGGCTAAACGATGAGGCTTTGGGCTCCACCGAAACATCAAGTCCGGCGTCACTCAGCCATTTTGCAACCGGGCCGTCACTTGACTGTGAATCGACCACTCCCGTGGGGAGCACACCCGCAAGAAACGCCACTGAAACCAAAAAGGCCCAGATTGTTTGCGGAATGGAATGTCGTTGCGGTGAGAACATGGTGACCTAACCCATGCGTGGTAGGCAGATATTAGCACCGCCGAAAACAAAGTCACGCAGGCGCCGGTCGATTTCTCAGGAAGTGACGCGGACTTCAAGCTCGTGATATCAAGACCCCACCTAGCCATGGACCACTGATGCGAAAGCTGACCACCATCTTCCTTCTTCTTGCGCTCGCGACTCCGGCTCTCGCGGCGCCACCGAACACGGCGAAACTGCGAAAGGGCATCGAAGCCGTTCTGGCCTTGGATGAGGTTGCCCGCTCGAAAGTCGGAATCTACGTCGCCGATGTTCGCACAGGTGAAGAGCTCTACAGCCTGAACGCCGACGAACTTTTCAATCCCGCCAGCAACACCAAATTGGTCACCTCGGCGACTGCACTTGACCATTTTGGACCGTCTTTTACCTGGACGACCCGCCTGAGCTACGAAGGACAATTGGCTGGTGGGGTCGATGCAATCTGGCTCAAAAGCGATGGAGACCCGTTCCTCGTCTACGAAGATGTGATGCGTTTCGCGCTCGCTGCAAAACGCGAGGGTTTGCGTGAGGTCAAAGGCGATGTGTGGGTGGACGACACTTCGTTTGCCCCCGGTTACATGCCACCTGGATACGATCAGAAAGACGAAGACGCCTCCTACCGCGCCCCTATCGGCGCGGTTTCAGTCAACTTCAACGCCATTGCTGTGACCGTGAAAGCCGGCGAAGACGGCGTTGAGGTCGGACTCTATCCGCCAAACGACTACATCATCATCAAAAACAGCGCGAAGCTCACGAAGGGCAAACGTCAGCGCATTTCGGTTCGATCGGTGACCGATGGTGATCGAACACGCATCGAAGTCACCGGGACGCTCGGCAAGGACGCATCGGCGCTTGAAGTCCGCAAACGCATTGATCACCCGGGCCTCTATGCCGCCAGTGTGTTGCGTCAGGCGATGGTGGATGTCGGAATCAAGGTCAACGGCACGTTCAAAGTTGGCACACGCCCCGACAAAACCACCACCCTTATGGTGGAGTCTTCGGAGCCCCTGGCGTGGTCGATTTCGGGCATGAACAAATGGAGCAACAACTTCATCGCCGAACAGTTGTTTCGACTTCTAGGCGCTGCAGACGACGCCCCCGCCAATAATGAAAAATCACACGAAGTCATCGAAGCCACCATGAAAAAGCTCGGTGTGGCCGACGGCTGGAAAATCATGAACGGAAGTGGCCTTTACGACGGAAACCTCTTCAGTCCTCGACAGCTCGGCACCTTGCTGGTCGCCATGGCCGCACATCAATTTGCTCCCGAATTCGAGGCGAGCCTCTCGATTGCTGGGTCGGACGGAACCCTGGCTGAAAGGCTCAAGACCAAGGACCTTCGGGGCAAAACTGGAACGCTGAATTCGGTCTCGGCTCTGAGCGGTTATGCCACCACAGCATCGGGTCGCCACGTGTCTTATGTGATTCTTTTTAACGACACCCCCGTGCGGGCGTGGACACTTCGTGATGAGCAGGACAAAATGGCGCAAGCCATCACGGATTGGTCAGAGTAATGAGAACGATGTCGATGTCTGGTTTTGAGAGCTTTCGATGAGTGACGACGCCAAGAAAAACCGCAAGAAGAAGCCCGAAGAACGGGGCGCAAGTGTCGATTATAAGCGCGACCTTGAGCGACTCTTCAGCGGTGGAACCAATATTCCAGAACGTTTCAAAGACGTCGCAGAGCAGCTCAAAGCCAAAGAGGGCACGCCCGAACACGAGTGGGACCTCGCCGTCGATGCGGTTCGGGGGACGGAGGGATTCCGCGAATTTGTCAAAGCAGTCACCGAGTTCAGAAAAGCCGGTCACAAATTTCCTGACGACGAAGAACTCTTGATTCGAGTCCTGGATCACCCCAACGAACGTATCCTTTTTGACCTGCTCACTCATCTCATCGAGTTGAATTCTCGACGAAAGCTCAAGCGAACAGCTCCCATCAAAAGTCGACTCAAGACCATTCGAATGGCGTGTGAAGACCCCAAGACCCATGCCCTCGTGGACGAACTGAGTGAAGCCATATGATGCGAGTGAGTGCATGGTCCGTAACTGACCTAGGAAATGTTCGCGAGAACAACGAAGACAGCTTCTTAGTGGACGTCGAACACGGCGTATTTGTTGTCGCTGACGGTGTCGGCGGCAGCGAAGCTGGCGAAGTCGCGAGCGGCCATTTGGTCGATCGCATGCGCGCCAGCAGCGCCGAACTCAGTAAAATGGTCCAAACATGCGACCCGGTAGGCTCTCGGGACGATAGGGAACGCGTCTTCGAAAAGTTGCTCACCCTGATTCAAGACATCAACGGCGAAGTCTTCGAAATCGGAAAAGAGATCAACGCAGCCAACCCCTCGGCCACCACGTGCGATTGCCTGTTGCTGGGTGATAATGCGGCCTTCATCGCCCACGTGGGCGACAGCCGAGTCTATCTTTTCCGTGGGGAAGAGATCTTCCGCATCACCGAAGACCACACCTTTGCCGAGCAACTCAAACGCGAGAACGTCACCGACGAAAGGGTGATCGAAAAGTTCCGCAATGTCTTAACTCGCAGTATTGGTGGGCGCCCTCAGGTCGACATCGACGCGCTTTTCATCGACCTTCAGGTCGGTGATCGAATCATGATGTGCTCGGACGGTCTGACCGATTATTTGTCCGGCCCAGAACTCCTTGAATACGCCACACGACTGACGGGTCAGCAGATGCTCGACGCCCTCACCCAAGAAGCCAAAGACCGGGGCGGGCACGACAACATTACTGCCGTATTGATCTCGGTCGGTTCCCGCATCGAGACTCAGGTTCCGACGCGTGATCAAAGCCTCGACACTCTGCGTCAGGCCGATATTCTGGGCCAAATTTCCCTGTTCAAGGGATTGAGCCTGCGAGAACTCATCAAAGTTCTGCGAATCGTTTACGAACGCACCTACGACGACGGCGAAGTCATCATCGAACCCGGTCAGACCGGCGATTGCCTCTACATTGTGGGCGACGGCAAGGTGAACCTGACGATTGGCGACGACATTCGAAGCCTCGAAATGGGACGACATTTTGGTGAATTGGCCCTGATCCGAAGCGGCGAACGCCAATCGAAAGCAGTGGCCGACGGAGAGGCCCTGATGTTGGTCGTTCCTGCTGAAAAATTTCGCGAGTTGGTGAGCTCAGATCCCGCAGTGGGAAATATCCTGCTCTGGAACCTCCTGGCCAGCCTCGCTGACGAACTCCATGCCATCCGCGGACGCGATATCTAAATATGAAGCATAAGG
>JBFFMO010000504.1:0-4169 GCA_041554035.1 Allomicrovenator sp.
GCCTTCGATCCATAACGCAAAATCACTGACGGTTCCGCCTTCGGGGATGGGGAATACAAATACCGCTTCCATCGGGCGGTCGGTGTTATTTCGAAACACCTGTTCGACCGTCGTGACCGCAGCATTATTGGTGATCACCACCGTGGCACGATGGGATTCGACCGAAAACGGCGCGAGCGATGTGTCGTTGGGAATCAGCAGCCCGATGGCAAATGCCTGGCTCGTGACCAACGAGAGCAGCGTTAGGATTAGGATTTGGAAGACGTTTCGCATGTTTCACCTCGATGAAGAATCTAACGCGAATCGAGTCATTTGGATCTCAAAAAATCCATTTCGTGGTCCATTGAATTTTGCGGGGATGTGGGCGTCTAAGTTGGGCTTATGCATTGATCCCCAAGGACACCCATGCGCGCGATCTTGTTGATGATGACGCTGTTTTCGATGGGCTGCGGCATGCCGATGTCCGGAGGGCAGTGTCGTGATTATGCGCCCATGTTCATGGATTGCCCGGACGATATGGTCGAGGTTTGTGACGACTCTTCGGGTTGCAAACAGTGCTCGTGCGTACGCCCTGAGGACCTCAAACCAAGTCGACCGTACGAGCAGACACGTCGCAACTAGATTACGTCTTTTTTTGCACGCAACTCCGACGTCTTCTTAGCTCCGCCTTATTTTATGCGGGACATCGCGTTGTACTCGGGCAAAGACCGTACGAAACCGATCACTGGCCTTGAGACTTTTGTCCTTGGTTGCTAATGTCCGCGCCCGAGCACTGCTCGGGTTTCTTGCGTCGTGTACGCACCCCCCAGTGACATCTCAAAAGCTCTATGTTTCAAGCCCCGCAGGCAGTATCAGCGCGGGGCTCGTTTATTTTTGCGAGTGCGATCATGGCCATCAATCAGACGAAGTTCGTGTTTATTACCGGTGGAGTGATCTCCAGCCTTGGCAAAGGGCTCACAGCCGCTGCCATGGGTGCACTCATGGAAAACCGGGGGCTTCGATGTACGTTCATCAAGCTCGACCCTTATATCAACGTCGATCCGGGGACGATGAGTCCCTTCCAGCACGGCGAAGTGTTTGTGACCGACGATGGTGCGGAAACCGACATGGACCTTGGGCATTACGAGCGATTCACTTCGGCTCGAATGACTCGCCTGAACAACTTCACGACCGGACAGGTTTACGACGCGGTGATCACGCGCGAACGTCAGGGCGGGTACCTGGGCAAGACCGTTCAGGTGATTCCTCATATCACTGACGAGATCAAAACACGGATTCTGGCGGCCGCTAAGGGCGCCGACATCGTGTTTGTGGAAACCGGCGGAACGGTCGGCGACATCGAATCGCTGCCATTCCTTGAGGCTGTACGCCAGCTTCGCCACGATCTTGGGTACCAAAACTCGCTCTGCGTTCACGTCACCCTGGTGCCCTACATCAAGGCTGCCGGCGAGTTGAAGACCAAGCCCACTCAGCACTCGGTGAAACAACTTCGTGAGATCGGCATTCAGCCTGATTTCCTGGTTTGCCGCACCGAACACAAACTTGACGACGACTTGAAGCGTAAGATCGCGCTCTTTTGTAATGTCGAGCACGGCCATGTTTTTGAAGCGATCGACGCCGAGACCATCTACGAAGTCCCACTCCTTCTTTGGGAACAGGGCATCGATCAGAAACTCGCCGAGTCGCTCAACATCTGGTCGCGGGCAAGTGACCTGGGCCAATGGCAGCAGATCGTCAAACGCATTAAAGAGCCTGCCCACAAGACTCGAATCGGCATCGTCGGCAAATACGTCGACCTGCAGGAATCGTATAAATCGCTGAACGAAGCTCTGCTTCATGGCGGCATTGCCAACAATTCACGCGTGGAACTCAAGTTCATCGACTCCGAACTTCTTAAACGTGAAGACGTGCAAAAAGAGCTCGGCGATTGCGACGGGTTGCTGGTTCCAGGCGGATTTGGTGAACGCGGAATCGAGGGCAAAATCCTCGCGATCGAGTACGCACGAACACAAATGGTGCCGTTTTTCGGCATCTGTCTGGGCATGCAGATGATGGCCGTCGAGTTCGCACGAAACGTATGTGGGCTCAAAGATGCCAACAGCACGGAATTCGACGAAAAGACCAAAGCCCCTATCGTCATGTTCATGGCCGACCAGAAGGATATCGACCTCAAAGGTGCGACGATGCGCTTAGGCGCCTATCCGTGCCGTCTGAAGGTCGGTTCGCACGCGCACAGCATCTATGTTTCTGAGGAAATCTCGGAGCGCCATCGTCACCGGCTTGAGTTCAACAACGCATACCGCGAGACGCTCGAAGCCAAGGGCGTGACCTTCAGCGGTCTTTCGCCAGACGGGAAACTCGTGGAGATCATGGAGCTGCCCGACCACCCTTGGTACCTCGGCTGCCAATTCCATCCTGAGTTCAAGAGCCGTCCAACTCTGGCGCACCCGCTCTTCAAGAGCTTCGTTGGGGCCTGTGTGAAAGCCGGCGAGGCTAAATAGCGCCGAATTCGCTGAGGGGTTTGATCAGAAATGATTCAAAGCCCTCGGCCTTCATTTTCGCTGCAAATTCTTCCGTCGCAAAAACCGCGTCAGGCAGTTCAGACATCTTGAAAAGTTTGTCGTCTCCAATTACGTCCGCGCGCAGAGCCAAATTATCGACATAAAGGACGCCGCCGAATCCGTACGAAATCGTGGATTCGCGTTCGTCGATGCCGTCGATTCCTGTCAGGAATTGCATCACGAAATAGCCTTCGTGTTTTTTGCGTCCCTCAAAAATATCGACCGAAACAAAATGCACGTCCACGATCTCTTCAGCGATGAAAAAATCGCGAAGCCGTGTGCTCACAACCCAAAGCCCACTTTCATTCTCTAGAAGGTCTCCGCCAAATACGCGGGGCCCATAGCGTTTGTTCAGGTCACGATCGAACGTGAAATAGCCCTCTCCAAGCGATTTGATCGGCTCGTCGCCCTCGAATTCTTCGAGGTCAAACTCGTTCAAACCTGAAAGGCCTGTGGCATGTTTGCTCATCGTTGGGACAAGCCAGACGAAACTCATGATGGGACTCCGGTACTCAATTTCATTTCAGGTTTCATCGTCGATCTCTTGGCCGCGCGCTCACGCATCGTCGGGTTCATCGAGTGCGACTTCTTCGACTTCCGAATCGTGCACGATGCCCAGGCTTTCTGCCCGTTTCCGCCATTGCTGGCGCGCAAACATCTGCATGTCTTCGACCTCGTCCGACTCGTCGAGGATTTCCATGCCCAACATGGTTTCCACGACATCTTCCATGGTCACTACGCCAGCGGTGCCGCCGTATTCGCCGACCAAGAGGATCATGTGCTCACGCTTTTTGAGCATGGCGTCCAGAACTTTTGAGACCGGCGCCGTGAAGGGCAAAACGTCGATGGGACGTTTGATATCCTTCAATTTAATCTGCCCCTGGTCGCGTGCATAATAGAGCATCAAGTCGTGTTTCAGCACGTATCCGGTGATCTCGTCGACTTCGTCTTCCCAGACAGGGAAACGCGAAAAACGAAGGTTCAGATCGTTGATCTCGACGGCCTCATCAACGGTCATTTCCTCGTCGAATCCCACGATCACCGTGCGTGGGGTCATGATGTCTTTGGCGCGCAGAGACCCGAATTTGCCCAGATTCCTCAGCACCAACGACTCTTGAGCGTGCAACACGCCTTCGTCGGCGACCTTGGTGGCCAGAGCGGTGAATTCTTCGCGGCTTAGCGTGGGGCGAACGGCGCCGTTATTGAGCATCCGCGTGAGCAAACGCGACATGAAGACCAGCGGAAATACCATCACGATCATCACAGGAACGGCCCGTGCCACAAAGGGAGTGAGCACTCGCCAGTAGTTGGCACCCAATGATTTAGGGATGATTTCGGCCATGAACAAAATGCCGAGCGTCAGAAATCCGCTTGAGATCGCGACCGCTGATTCCCCAAAAATGAGATGGGTCTGGACGCCAACACCGCTGGCTCCAACGACGTTGGCAATGGTGTTCAGGCTCAAGATGGCTGAGAGCGGGCGATCGACGTCTTCACGCAACGCGCGAACACGGGCACCAAGACGGGGGTTTTCTTGTTCCAACGCTGCGATGTAGGGCGGCGTGATGCTCAGCAACGACGCTTCCATCATCGAGCAGAAGAACGACA
>JBFFMO010000505.1:0-4165 GCA_041554035.1 Allomicrovenator sp.
GAGGAGCGATCACGGGAGGCGCCGAGCGCCTCTTGAGAGGGCTGCGTGTTGCCATTCAAGGCAAAAGTGATGAGGATTTTTTGGGCGCCGTTCGTCGGGCCAGACCCGATGTGCTGGCCATCACGGACGCGCGCTTCGTTCGCGCCCTCGGTCTTGTGGATACGCTGACGGGAATCGGAGCGCTCCAAGTCGGCGTGCTTCCCGATTACAACCTGAGTTCGGATTGGCTCAAGAGTTCGGTTCAGGCGTTTATCGTTCCTCACGAGTCGTATCGTGAGCGCCTCTCAAAACGTGGCATCGACGCAACACGTGTGATCGTGGCCGGTCCACCGATCCAACCAAGATTCGCTCAAGACCAGGACCGCGATGCCATCCGAAAAGAGTTCGGTTTTGCCGCTGACCAGCACGTGGTGTTGGTTCGCGCCGACGGCATCGACGCTGCCTGGCTCGACAAAGTCGTGTTTCAGGCGACGTTGGTTGAGTCGAACGTAAAATTTGTTTTCCATCATAACGGCGATGGCGCCACCGCAGCGACGCTGCGGCGTGCGGCTCAGCAATACGGTTTGCGCGCCCTCATGTTTGGTCACGTGCCGGACCTGCAGAAATACGTCTTGGCTTCGGACTTGGTGATTGCTGCGTCGCGTGAACCCTTGATTGCCGAGATCGTCGCCCTCGACCGGCCCGTTCTTTTTGTCGGCGACGCTGGAGCCGGAAGCGATCAGGTCGACTTTCTTGTTCGCGAAAAGGCCGCACGTCATGTCAGCGATTTGCTGAGACTTGGGACCGAGATTGACGGTTTTCTTGAACCTGCGACGCTCAAGGTTGCTCGCGAAGCCGCTGCCGCGATCAGCGCGAAAAACGGCAGCCGGGACGTGGCGGACGCATTGCTCTTAGCCACCAAACAACGCCATGAATGGGCCGTGAAGTCGCCGGCGGCGCCAAGCGAGGAGGGGGGCCCGGATGAAGAACCTGCGCCATCGGGCGCGTTCGAGGAAATCGGTGCCCAATCCGACAAGGACGGCGACTCGGCTCCAGACTACAGCGGAATCGGCATGGCCGAGGCCCGCGACCAACTCGCCAGACTCATCCTGGATGAACGCGAGATCGAAAAGCGTCTGGATGAGGCGACCAAACAGCAAGAGCGTTGGAGAGGTCGCCTAAATTTGGCCCGAGAGTGGAACGAAACCGATCTCGCTGCTGAGGCTGAGGCTCTGGTGCGTTCACACCTCGCTGAGGTCGAAATTCTGGTCAAAGATCTGGCTGGAATTCGGCAACAAAAAGTACGCCTCAAGGTGGCAGCCCACGGCGGCAAACCCGGCGGCGACGTTCCCTCGGAGACCAACGCCTCGCCTGACGTGGAAAACCGTTTCCGCAAGATGGAAGCCGACTCTGATTTGAAAGACCTCAAGGATCGCATTCGTCGCGAACTTGGCGAGTAGATGCGTCGAATCCTGATCTACACGCTTGTGGCGATGGTGATCGGGGCGGTCTTTCTCTATCTGGCGATCAGCGAGATCCATATCGACACTGTCCTCGAATTCTGGAGGACATCCGATCCAGTCAAGATGGCGGGGGCCTCAGCGTTGTTTATGTTGATGTACAGCGTGTGTCATCTGGCGCGGATTGCCCGTTGGTACGAACTCGTCAGCCCCATCGCACCGGTCGAGCGTGGGCTCGTGATGCGGGTCGCGGCGGTTGGGTTTGGCGCGATCATCTTGTTGCCCTTGCGACTCGGCGAGTTCGTTCGGCCGATATTGCTCGCCCGCAAAACTTCGATCTCGATGACCTCAGCGCTGGGTACCGCCGTCGTGGAACGCGTCGTCGACGGCCTGACCATCACCGGGCTCTTGTTTTTGACCCTCGCGACCTACGACGGAGAACAGGCCACCACTTCGGTACGCGCCATTGGCTTTGTGAGCGCAGCAGTATTTGTCCCGGCACTGCTCATGTGTTTGCTTGCGTGGTGGCGACGTGAGTCTGCCAAATGGCTTCTGAACGTCACGGTGGGGCGCATTTTCCCAGCGCTTTCCAGCAAGCTCGAAGGACTCCTTCTGGCGTTTATTGATGGCCTCTATGCGTTGACTCGCGCTCACGCCCTCGCACGTTTCTTGGCGTTTTCGGTGGTCTATTGGTCGTTCAACGGCCTTTCCATGTGGGCACTTGCCCGGCTGGGCTTTGGGCTGGAAATCGGCCCCTGGGAATCGATGACCGTGTTGTCGGTTTTGGTGGTTGGAATCATGATTCCCGCCGGCCCCGCCATGGCGGGCAACTTCGAGTACTTTCTGCTTCAGGGCCTTGGGCTTTTTGTGGCCCTCGAAGGAGAGAGCACATTGGGGGCGATCGGTGCCTTCGCCGCAGCATTGCACGTGTTGCAGTTTGTCGTGATTCTCTCGCCGGCCTTCTGCGTGATGATCAAGGACCCCGAGTCGCGCGGACTTCTCAAGATCGCGAGCACACCTCAAAACAATGAAGTGGGGAATTGAAGCAAACACCTATGTTTGTTAGGTTTCCTTGGTCATTTTTGGAGGTTGTATTCCATTGTTATCCTTTAGGGACCTATCCGAACGCCAACAACAGATTCTGTTTTTTGTGATCGACGACTACATCGTGCGTGGAGAAGCCGTGGCCAGCGCGATCGTGGCTCGCAGCGGGGCGTTCGAAGTGGGTTCTGCCACCATCCGAAATGACATGAGCGAACTCGAGGAGCTTGGCTACCTTGCCCAGCCTCATACGTCGGCGGGAAGGATTCCGACCGCTCAGGGCATTCGCGCCTATGTCGACTATCTGTCTTCCCGCCCTTTCCGCAATGATGCGTCCGATCTGGGTCTGCCGGATTCGGACGACGTGGAATCGGTGGCGGCGCAGGCCGGTGTGATTCTGAGTCGACTCTCGAATATGGCGGCGTTGGTGGTGGGGCCTCATGTTGCGCAGATGCGATTGCGCGATCTCAAACTCGTGAGCATCACGGACACCCGTATGCTGGCGGTCTTGGTGACCGAAGACGGACGAGTGCTTGAGCGCATGTGCACGCTGGAACACGCCGTGAGTTCCATCACGTTGACGCGCATGCAGAACTATCTGTCGGAGCTCGTCGCCGGGCGAACTCTTGAGCAATTGCGCCGAAAAGTGCGTGACGAACTCACCGAGGCCCAGCACACGTATTCAGACTATCAGTCCGCCGCTCTGGCCGTCGGCACTCAAGTCACACGGGAACGCGCTGAGACCATCCGCGTGGAAGGCCTCCTGCATTTTCTTGATTTCAGTGAACTCACTTCGGACGTTGATCGTCTTCGTGAACTGATTCGCGGAATTGAGCAGCGAGAGCGACTGTTGGAGATACTGGACACCATTGGCGAGCTTCGTGGGACCGTGGCGATGATTGGACCAGAAATGGGTGACGACCTCGTTCGAGATCTTGGAATCGTGATTTCGCCGTTTTATCAGGGAGCAGACCAAATCGGTCTGGTGGGCATTTTGGGCCCCATGCGTATGGACTATGCGCGCATGATTCCACTGGTAGACCGTGTTGCGCGTGTGTTAAGTAAATCCCAAGAGAACGAGCCAGATTTCAATTTGTAAATTCTAGAAGTACCGTTCCGAATTGAGGCGGACGGGCGTTCTCGGAGGTGTTGTTTTGACTGAACAAGATAGAGTTGACGAAGACGTTTTTCAGGAAGATGCGCCGGCGACCGAGGGTATCTCGAATGACGTCACCTCGGCGAATACGGAAGCTGAAGCCGCAAGCACAGATGGTGACGTCGGCCACGCGCCGTTGGATGATCTCTTTCTGAGCCCAGAGGACTCCGACGTTGAGGTTGTGAGCGCACCCGAAATCGTTGAAGTCGCTGCAGAAGAACCAGGCTCAGGTGAGCTTGTCGCGGAACTTCGGGCAAAGCTCGCAGCGGCCGAGACCGAACGTGACGAATCAAAGAACCGTCACCTTCGCACGGCAGCGGATCTCGAGAATTTCCGCAAACGCACGGCGAGGGAACGCGAGGATATGCGCAAATACGGGATCGATAAGGTCGTCCTGGAATTGTTGCCTGTCATCGATAACCTTGACCGCGCTCTAGAGCATGCCGAAAAGTCCGATCCAGGCGTCTCATCCATCATTGATGGTGTGAGGATGGTGTACCGGCAGTTCGTGACCGCGCTCGAAAAACAC
>JBFFMO010000506.1:0-4151 GCA_041554035.1 Allomicrovenator sp.
ACTCGGAGAGACATAGGCTCCAGCCTTCATGGGCACGGATTTGGTCGAGGCGTTTTTCGGGCACCTGGGCCTCAAGCGTTGCGGCATCGATCGCGCGACCTTTCGATTCACATCTTGGGCAGGTGTTCATGGCTCGTCCTCATGATCGGCATCGGTGGTGTTTTTCCGGCTGCCTTTGGGGAGTGTCGAACGAACCATCCGTATTGGGCAAGGGGCGGATTTGAACTTCACCCAAATGGTCGAGCCAGTCATCATTCAGCACGCTGTAGTGGTTCTGATTCATAGTCTGGCATGATGCCCTCGACCTTTGTATCCATGTGGGCGACTTCAATACCTCAAGGAATAATCATGACGAAAACCATTTTGATTACGGGCGCCACCGACGGGATTGGCAAGCTGACTGCAAAGATGCTCGCAGCCAAGGGCCACAAGGTTTTGCTGCATGGCCGCAACCCTAGAAAGCTCGCTGCCGTGGCGGCTGAAGTTGGCGGGGATACCGAGTGTTATGTCGCGGATTTATCCAGCATGAAGGAGGTCCAGGCGATGGCGACGTTGGTCTTGGAGAAACACACCCAGCTCGATGTTGTGATCAACAACGCCGGGGTCCTCAAAGCCCCGGATACCCGAACATCCGACGGGCTCGACCTGCGCTTTGTCGTCAACACGCTCGCCCCTTATATGTTGACCAGGTTGCTCTTGCCGATCGTTCCAAAATCGGGCCGAATCGTGAACGTGTCGTCGGCAGCGCAGGCGCCGGTGGATGTTAAGGCCATGGCCGGACAGGGCGAACTGAACGACATGGCGGCCTATGCCCAGAGCAAATTGGCCCTCAATATCTGGTCTAGAGAGCTCGCAAAAGAAGTGCCCGAGGGCCCCGTGGTCGTCACGGTCAACCCAGGGTCATTACTCGCCTCGAAGATGGTGAAAGAAGGATTTGGGGTGCCGGGAAACGACCTGAAAATCGGCGCTGATATTCTGTGTTCGGCGGCGCTCGATGATTCTTTTGCGGACGCGACTGGAAAGTACTTCGATAATGATTCGGGTCATTTCAAAGACCCCAATGCGGCGGCCTTAGACCCAACACATACTCAGGCAGTGATGCAGAAAATCAACGAGCTCGTCGCGGCATTGGGTTAGCGACAAAGGCTGGTCACTCAGTCGTGGATTCCGATCCGAAAACCCGAATCGCGCCAGACCGTCGTCAAATCTTCACCAGTCGGGTATCTGCGAAGCACAAATCGACGACCATGACCGAGGTCCATGAGGTGACTTTCGACTTCACGTTCGCTGATTAGGGCGAGCGCGTCGGCCTCGTCCATCTGAATGGGAAAGGCCATCCATGTTTGGTCGTCTTCACCGAAGTTCCAATCGACAGTCTCTGTGGAAACCACCACGAAACGCCTCTCACATGCGCAACGTGTGATGCGCACGCGAAAATGAGACTCGGAGATGATTTGTTTAACCGTGTGCTCATTCAGCGCTTTAAATGCCTTTTCGGCATCCGAGTTTCCAATACAAGCTTTGCACGGCTTGTCCGATGGCTCGTTTGAATCGTTCTGCTTCGCCATGTGTTCTCCTGAGGTTTTAGTCTGCCTGTTTTGCCGCATCAGTCAGGGTGAGCCAAGTTTTCGTCTCCGCAGGAAGCGGCACGTTTAACCAATCCGTCATCTGCTCGACCATCCAAGTGGTCCTGCTAGCGCATAGTTCGTCAAAGTCGTTTTTTTGTTGGGAATTTAAATTCCCGGCAATTACGGCTGCGCTGAGTTTTTCATAAACCGCGAGGACTGAATCCAGCATGCCGCGGGCCTTGAGGTTATCGAGATCGCGCGTTGGGTCCATGACGGTCCATCGATCGGATAAAGCATCAAGGCCGTTTTGCCTTCGGCTTAGCCAGGTTAGATTGCCGATAGCATTGGACGGGGAAGCCGTGGCACGGGTTCCGCCTTTGTTCACGATCTGCCGCGCGATCGAAAAAGGCACGATGTGTTGTTTCTCTGGATAGAGTCGGTCATCGCCATTTCCACAAAGTGGCTCACATTTCCAGGCCTTGGATTCCGGGCCCAGCGCAACCCCCCGTTTGCGATCGCTATTTTCATATCCAGAGACCTGAGCAATCCACGAGAATTCTTGGGCTTTATTGCGTCGTTCGATCGCGTAGAGCCAGCCTACGGCGGGGTGCTGCAGCGACCGAGCGTCGCGGACTTCGGAGGCAAAGGCGTCAACGGCCAAGCAATTCAGGGTATCGACGGTCGAGTCCTCCGGCGATGTTTGCTGACGCTTAAGCTGCCAAATTGTTTTTAAGCTATCTTGGTATTGAGTGAACGCTTCCTTCAATTTGGCTTCAATTTCGCCATTGGCCCATGTCGGCAGTTTAGATTTTTCTTTCGGTGATTCGTCGATCTTGTGAATTTTTATGACGAGTCGCTCAAGATCTGCCTGGTCGATGTAAGGGCTTAACATGGTCCAATGCAATAGCCGCGCGACTGCGCTTCGAAATGACAGGTTTCCTGACAATTCCCGTAACTTTTTTGCGGGGATTCGATAAAACAAGTCGAGCAGCGGGTAGAGCGCCCGAGTAGACTGCCTCGCCATGCGGTGATCGAGGAAAAGTTCGACGGAGAGGACTGAATCGAGCAGGAGAAGCGCCTCGGACGCCCGTTCCGCGGATTCCTGAACAACATCTTGTGGGCTAGAATATTCTCGCGCCCAGATCTTTTTCCAAGCATCGGTTTCGTGCGGGCCGACACGATCCAGCCGATATTCGAATGTATCTTTGTCGATCGCGGTTACACCAAGCCAACGTCGTGCCGTATCCCCCAATACAGCGAGTGCTGTGTAGCGAGTCACAACCGTAATCCACAAGGCGAAGCCCATCTGCTTATCAGAATGATGGGACAATAAGGCGCGTTGGTTCGGAACTGCGGTGCCACCGTCACGACGTTCAGTGAATCTTGCCAGATCATCGAGTAATTGTGGTCTTGCTCTAGACAAGAGCGCGAGTGCGCGTTCTTCCGGCCGAACCCTGATTCCAGCACGGTTGATGCGAATGTAGGCATCAATTGCAGCGCTGACGTCGCTACGGGGCAGCCAACCGACGGCGAAACGACCACGACCAAGCATCTCCTGAAACCGACCGATCACCGTGTTCCACTCTTCTGAGAACAGTTGAGCGAGGCGTCCGACCATCTTCGTGATATTTTCATCTCTGCGCGCGTGCAGATTGGCCCAGGTGATAGGCTGCGGCATTTGGTTCGGTTGATGCGATTCGAACGCGTAACCCGTCACAAATTGTGGTCCCCACGGTAGAAGTTCGTCGAGCACGGTTCCGATAGACGAGTCGTCAGCAAATGTCTGGAGCGCTTTCTGTGCTTCGTTCCATTTGGGATCTTCGGTCAAACTGCCTATGAGTAGCGTCGCAAGAGGTATCATGCCTACAGGGAGGGGCGGGATGGTGCGTGTCTTTCCGTCGGAATTAGTGTGAGTTCTTGCGCGAGGGCTCAAGCGGCGGAACAATGAACCTCGCCTCACGTTTCGAGCCTCGCTGTGCTCGCCGAAAAATGAAGGTTGGCCGCTGTCGAACACCGACATTGCGGGCAGAACGACCATCCAAACATGGTCATCGTTGCCTTCTTCATCGTTGTTGCTTTTGGTTTCGTCGCTATTGCTGTCACTGCCTATCTTGAGGCGGTTCGTCGTGTCTGCTTGCGAAGATCCGTGGAACCACAGCTTGTTTAGTTTCTGCAGATCTGACTCACGCACGAGCGACCAACCGTCGTCTGCCTGAGGCGTTTGAAGCAATTCTTCAAATGTGTCGAGCATCGCGCGTGTTCGCTGCTGCCCGTCGACCAACCACATGGGCTTAGCTCTGGGCGAAAATTCTCTGAGAGGGACCCCGTGGCTCTGCAGGACTTTGTCGTCCGAGCCTTCGCCGCTCGGAGTTGGGGTCCACAACACAAAGGTGCCGCACGGAGATTGTTCGTACATGGATTCCAGAAGGGCGACGCGATTCCCATCGTCCCACACCGCGCCACGCTGGAAGTTCGGGATTCCCAGTCTATTCGAGTGTTTGACGATGTCGGTCCAAGACCACCAACATGGTTCGAAATCGTCGGTCACGCATGCCTCCCTTTGAAATGTACAATATTGGCATC
>JBFFMO010000507.1:0-4150 GCA_041554035.1 Allomicrovenator sp.
CATCGTGCCACGGTGCCGAGGGCGCAGGTTCGCCTCCAAGCTTCCCGCCTTTGATCGGGACCAAGTGGACGATCGACGAAACGATGAAGGACTCGCATCTTGAGGTCGTGTTGAAGGGCAGTGGCGCCTCATCGCTCCAGGGCCCAACCGACGTCCTTGGCGTCACCTATTCCGGCGTAATGCAGGCATGGAATGAGACCCTCAATGATGTCGAAGTCGCAGCGGTCGTGAATCATGAACGAACCAGCTGGGGCAATAATGGCGGGCTCGTGACCTCCGAAGATGTCGCACGCGTTCGTGCAGCACTCGGGTTGCCGCCCTACCCTGCAGGCGCAGGCGAGGCCATCCCAGAACAAGATTTGATGAAAGAAGGCAAGAACTTGTACTCAGCATGTTCAGGCTGCCACGGAAACGAAGGCAAAGGCCTCGCCGGGGTGCCCGTACTTGTTGGAAACCCAACCCTACTTGGCGACGTGAAAGCTTCGCTGGGATCGTTGGTCAATGGTCAAGACAAGCCTGAATGGCCAGGAGCACACACGCCAATGGGCCGGTCGATGACAAATCGCCAGCTCTCGGCATTGCTCACATATGTTCGAAAGTCGTGGGGCAACACGGGAAGTGTGGTCACACCTGACGAAGTCGCCCGACTGCGGAAAGAAATTCAGAAGTAATTGGGCGAGTGTAACGAAGTAGTTAGACCAGCCAAACTGGTATCGAGAAGAGGCAGTCATGCGGATAAGCGCACCAGGATTCCTAGCACCACTCAACGAGAAAGCTGAAAAAAGCCTTCTCACCTATTTGTTGCAGTGGGGTTACACAACGGACGCCAAGAGAATTGGCGTCATGTATATCGTTTTCGCCTGTATGATGGGCTTCGTAGGTACGATTTTGTCCCTGTTGATCCGCGCGGAGCTCGCTGCTCCTGGCCTGGATCTCATGACGGACGATTTCTACATGACGTTGCCAGGTATGCACGCGACGGCGATGATTTTCTTTTTCATCATCCCGATTTACACCGGTGTGGGTAACTTCATCGTGCCGATTCAGGTCGGCGCGGCTGACATGGCGTTCCCAAGGTTGAACTTGGCGGCGTTTTGGCTTCTGCCTCCGGCGGCAGCAATCGCGTTCAGCGGGTACTTCTTTTCGACTGCCCCCCAATTTGGCTGGACCGCGTACCCACCGCTTTCGAACCATATCTATTCACCGCAGCTTGGTGCCGACCTCTGGCTCCTTGGGGTCATCCTCGTAGGAACGAGCTCAACACTTGGCGCAGTTAATTTCCTTTCAACAGCATTCAACATGCGTTGTAAGGGAATGACGCTCTTCCAGATGCCTTTGTTCACCTGGTCGGTCATCGTGATGAGTTTCCTCATCCTCGCTTCGACTCCAGTGCTCACAAGCGCGATGATCATGTTGAACTTGGAACGCCTCTTCCCCGAGGTCTTCTACTTCTACGATCCCGCGGGCGGTGGTGACCCGATTCTTTACCAGCATCTTTTCTGGTTCTACTCACACCCTGCTGTGTACATCATGATTTTGCCTGGTTTTGGCATTGTCTCTGAAGTGCTCCAGACCTTCTCGCGCAAGCCTATCTTTGGTTATGTCGTCATGGTCTGGTCGATGATCGCCATCGCATTCCTGGGCTTTGTGGTTTGGGCTCACCATATGTTCACCTCGGGCATCGGCCTTGAGGTTCGAAAAGTATTCATGTTCCTCACCATGCTGATCGCGGTGCCTACCGGTATCAAGCTCTTCTCTTGGTTGGGAACGATCTGGGGCGGAAGTCTCAGGTTTACGACGGCGATGCTTTTCGCCTTGGGCTTCCTTGCCATGTTTACGATTGGCGGACTCTCAGGCGTGGTACTGGCCGCTGTGCCGGTCGACATCCAACTTCACGACACGTACTACGTGGTCGCCCACCTTCATTATGTGCTCGTTGCGGGCAGCGTGATGACGATTTTTGCAGGCATCTACTACTGGTTCCCGAAAATCACGGGCAGGTACCTCAACGAACGCCTGGGCCAGATTCACTTCTGGGGCACAGCGACGTTCATCAACGTGACCTTCTTCATCCAGCACTATCTGGGAATGAAGGGCATGCCTCGCCGTTATGCGGATTACGATCCGATCTTCGCGACCGAAAACATGATTTCCAGCGTCGGAGCTTTTGTTCTCTTCGCGTTTCAGTTCGTCGTGATCTTCAACATCTTTTACAGCCTTAAGCGCGGTGCGGTATCACCCAAGAATTCTTGGGGCGATGGACATACCCTGGAATGGGAAGTGGACTCACCTCCACACCACCATCAATTCCATCACGCTCCCGTTTGGACTCCGATCGATCGTAGTCACGGACCTCATGATTCAGAACACCATCCTGCGCCAGCTGAATAGCGCAGAATTCGTAAGCTCCTCAGGATATGACCATGGCTAATGTTGCTGTCGGCCCGGGCGAAGAGTCGCTCGGAGTCTCAAATGGAAAGCTGGGCATGTGGACCTTCCTCGTCATGGATGCCATGACGTTCGCAGGGTTCCTTGCCGCGTACGCACGACTTCGTTGGAAGGACGCCCTCATTGACGGCACGGCTTGGCCAAATCCTTACCATACGTTTGGTGTGGTCGGGATTCAGCTCACGGCGTTGAACACGTTCATCCTTGTGTGCTCGTCGGTCACGATGGTTCACGCGTTGGCAGAAGTCATGCGCGGAAACATGAAGCGTGCCGAGAACTGGCTGCTCGCCACCGTGATCGGTGGACTCATCTTCCTGGGCATTCAGGGCTTTGAGTGGACACATCTCATCAGAGACGTGTGGCCCTACCTTGGCGATCCCACGCAGACCGTTCCTTACTCAAAGAACTTTGCGGCGACCTTCTTCGCGCTGACCGGATTTCACGGTGGGCACGTTTCAGTAGGCGTTATTTACAATTTCGTTCTGTTTCTGGGTATTCGCAGCGGAAAGCTCACGAAAGACCACGGCGACTTCGTAGAAATTGCCGGACTTTACTGGCATTTCGTCGACCTCATCTGGATTCTCGTCTTCACCTTCGTTTACCTCATCTGACCTGCAGGATTTGTCATGGCGCATAAAGAAGCAAAATGGGTCTTCAATGACCTCTTGCATTTACAATATTGGGTGATCTGGGCTGTGTTGCTGGTGTTCACCTTCATCGAAGTGGTGATTCCAGAACCAAGCTTGATTGGCCTGGACACCTTCCCGCGCACATTCGTGATCATCTCGTTGATCATGATCGCCTTGGTGAAGACCGTCCTCGTGGCCGGGTACTACATGCACCTTATTGGCGATAAGCCGGCGATGATCATGGTGGCTGCGACCCCATTCATCTTTTCTATCTTCCTGACGATTGGAATCTTCCCCTACTAGAGGAAGACCTAAACTCGATCTGAAGCGGCCCATTGAGGCCGTTTTTTTTTGGGCTAAACTCGACAAACGTTCTGGTGCCTTTGACATCGCTCTTGGCGTTGCATAGGGTCGCGCCGCCGAATCCGGGCGATTTTTGAAATTTCTTCGCCCTTCCGGCCGTTTCGACGCCGACACCTTTCCCCCCCTGGGATCGCCATGAATGCCATCCTTTCTACAAAGCCAATATCCTTCCTTGAGGCGGCGCGTAATTACAACGCCCTGACCAAGCCGGGAATCATCCGTTTGCTCGTCCTGACGACCGTATGCACCATGCTGGTCGCAGAAAAAGGCGTGCCGGGCTTCGGGCTCATGTTCTGGACTGTACTGGGCACCGCGCTGGTTTCAGGCAGTGCAAACACGTTCAACATGGTGTGGGATCAGGACATCGATAAGGTCATGAACCGCACGGCTCACCGTCCGCTCGTGACGGGCGCAATCACCCAGCGAAACGCTCTGATCTTCGGAGTGGTGACTGGTGCGCTCGGCGTGGGTGTTCTGCTGACTTTTGCCAACCCACTTGCAGCTTTGATGGGCGTCTGCGGACATGCCTTTTACGTCCTCATCTATACGATGTGGTTGAAACGTCGCACGCCTCAAAATATCGTAATCGGCGGAGCAGCAGGTGCGTTTCCGCCTCTGATTGGGTGGGCTGCAGTCACGAACGACCTGAGCCTGACGGCATGGCTGATCTTCGCAATCATCTTTTTGTGGACCCCTCCTCATTTCTGGGC
>JBFFMO010000508.1:0-4148 GCA_041554035.1 Allomicrovenator sp.
GAAAGGCTTCTTGCCGATCCCCAGGCGCGTGACTCGATCAAGAAGCACGTGGTTGAGCTGGGGTTCAATCCATGCGTAGCGGTAAGTCAACGAAGGCATTCCGAGTACACCACGGCGGAAGCGTTTCTGATTGATGATGGGGGCGGCGTTCATTTGCTCAAAAAAGTCACCGCCAACACGATCGCTGAGGGGCCAATCGCGAAGCTTGAATCTCAGACGGCCGAACTCGCACGCCTTCTTGAGGTGCCGCTGCGGACCTGATGACGAACAAAAGCAATCACTCCTCGACGTCACGCTTCGGACTCTATAGTCGGGAGATAAGGACCAAAAAATGCTCTTAATCATGATCTCAACTGGCATCCTCTTCGTGGGAATCACAGCCTTGGTTGTATGGGCCCAGCTCAATACCGGGCGCAGCCAAGCGATGGAAGATGCGCTCTTGGAAGGCGCGACGCTTTCCAAAATCCCATCGTTGGACAGGCTCCTTTCAGACCCACATGCCCGCGACGCGATCAAAGAACACGTCGTTGAGCTTGGGTTCAATTCCTGTGCGGATGTCGGACAGACCAGAAATGCAGAATATCAAACCGCCGAGGTCTTCTTGATCGACGATGGCGGCGGCGTTCATGTGCTTGAGCAAGTGACCGCGAACACGATGTCAGGAGTCCCAATCGCTGACCTTGAGGCCAAGGCCGTCGAGCTCGCCAAGCTTCTGGGTGTGACGCTGAGGATCTGATTATCGTGACAGCGCAAACCTGAAACGAAGACCTCGATGATTGCCCTCGCCCTCAAAATCTAGGCTTCCGCCGATTTTCTGGATCGTCGTCACGGCCTTGGTCAGGTCCGAATTTTCAACGGGGACAGCTGGCAGTTTTGGCTCAATCAACGTGCCGTAGAGTGGATGACTCACGTAACCGTCGACCATCGAAAAGTCGCCGCCATGCGCGCTTCGCGGCTCGTAGCCAAGGTAAACCACGCCCAATCGCCGTGCGTCTGCCGCCGTTTTAACAGCGCCAGGGAGCCCAAAGACCAGTTCCTCATAGGAACGCTCGCTCACATAATGGCCCTGATGAATCCCAAGTTCGGCCATGGCGAGCAGGCTCTTGGTGAGCCAAGCATCTCCGAGTCGAGCCGAGATGGCCGTCTGGGTGTCGGCATCGGTGCCCTCCGCCGGGCTTGGCCACGCACCGTCCAGAATGCGGTCGATTTGAATCTCAAGCGTGGCCCGTTCGACGGCGAGCACAAATTTGTCTTGGTAGATTGCATAATGGACCGCCATGTCGCCCTCAGGAGCGCCGGGGTTTGTACCCACCCGAACAATCGGAACGTCGCGGTAGTGGGCGCTTTCTTCCCATCGAATCATTCCTGGAGCAGCACTTGAGGTCAGACCTTTGATTCCGGTTAAAAACGCACCCAACGCGATGGAATTTGCGACATGGGCACCGACGTAAAGGGGCGCGCGCGAAAGTGCCTCCATGGTTTGGGTCTGATTCATGTCCGCCCTGCCCTGTGAGGCAGACAGCCCCAACATCGCCAGATCCCAAAGGCCGCTGCGGTCTTCGGCGCCCACGGTGACCCAATCCCCAAGCCAACCCACGCTCAGATTCACGCCTGGAATCATGTTTCGAGACGCCCCGTCGAGTTCTTTGCGAAGGCGTGCGTCCTTGCCCACGGCAAACACGTACTGCACGCCGGAATCGACTGTCGCGGGCCGCACGGTGGCTTTGCCAACCATCTCGATGAACTCGTCGTAATCGGTATTATTGATAAGCGGCAAAATCCGGCCGTCGACATTCCAGCCTTTTCCGTCATCGGCTTTGTTGATGCGGATGCCGATGGGGTCGATAAACGCCTTCCAGTAGGACTGGTAAGTGTTGCGAAAGCGCTCGTAGCTGGTCTTTTCGGTGGCCGTCACTGTTTTCAGGCTGAGGTCTCGAATCGGGGTCAGGAACGTGGTTCGTCCCCAAGCCGAAAGCGCGCCTTCGTCAGCAGAGAACTGGATCGCCTGACCGTCGCTGTGTTTCAGGTTTTCCTGCTTCAAATATCCGGCAGCAACAACGTCTTTGATTTCGGTGGCGCGTTTGCCCTCCATATAACCGTAGAGCAGCGTTGCGTATTGTGGCATCGCAAGCTCCGCCTTAGCGACCACCCTGCGTGACTCAAGGATTTTGATTTCGGGGGATACGGCGCGAGCCACAAACGCGTCGCTCAAGAACACAAAACCAGACTCTTTGGAATCAAAGGGGTATTTGGCTCTCAAATACTGAAAATCTCCTTCGTCGGCGAGCTTACGACCGCCTGGTTTCTGGGCGTCCAAGAATGCGCGAATGGCGCCGCGTGAGTTCGAGATGATCAGGACATCACCGAACTCGACACGGTTCTGTTCGATTTCGCCGTCGGGTGTGAAGAGCCGGCGAACGATGGTGGTGCCATCTTTCCAAAACGCTTCCTCGAGGTCTGGATGGACTTTTCGGGCGTTGGCTTCAAATTGGCTGAGCGCAGCAATCAGCGCTGGGCGGCTTTTGACTTTGAACACCAGTGAGAGGTCTGAACCTTCGCGCAAATAGGGGTCGCTGGTGGTCAACGCGACGCCATCGGCCACGACATGACCGAGCGCTTCGGCAAGCCCGGTGCGTTCAATCACGAGCATTTTTTCGTAACGCTCGATGAAATGAGACGTACCCGGACGCGCTTCGAGCAACTGAGTGGCTGGGGTAATCCAATCGTCAAAATCACGCGCCAATTTCACAAAATCACGCAGGTCCGAAAAATGAACGTAAGCCATGTCGGCCGGGATGTAGGACGCCATCGGCTCGATGACTGGCTTGACCCCCAATTCCTTGATCATGGCAGGCCATGGATGGGCTGGAAGCGGGACACCCGTGACACTCGCAATAGGAAAATCGGCCTTTTCTGGGGCTGCGGCGGGATTCAAGATTCGGTCAGCCTGTAAGGCTTCGTTGATCGAGGTCATCCCCGTGTAGAGCGACATCAAGTCATAAAGTTCGGAACGGTTTGGATTTCGTGCGGCGGCGCTTGGGGCGGCGGTGCGTTGCGCCAACTGCAATTGTGCGAAATTAACGAATTCGTCGCGATGACCGTACTCCAGAAAACCAGGCCCGATATTCGTCCAAAAGTCGGACTCAAGCTTCGGGTTTTTGGGCAGCTTTGCCGCGATGGAAATCGTCGCATCCGTGTAGTCTGTGGCCGTCCAAACGCGGTCGTAGCCAGCAAAAGGGCTCGCAACATGAAACGAGAGCGATGCCGGCAGGATTGGCCCCACGATCCGAATGATACCGGGCTCCGTCCAAATAGCGTGCGGTTGAGCCCCAAAACCGACTCGCCGAGTGATTTGGATTTGCGGCTCCACCCGGACAAAACAATGGGATTTCGTGCAAAACGATTCGGTGGCCGCGATCTGAATCGGATCATTTTGAATCACGGGCGGAGGCGTCGTGTTCATCCCCAATTTGGGCGCAAGGTCGGGATGCGCAGGAAGCGTTGGAGCCTCTTTAACGACTGGTTGTTCCACCGTCTTTTTGGTGTCCGAATTGCCAGAACCACAAGAAACGGCCAAGGCCGCGACGATAAAAAGAAGTTTGTTCATGCGCTGAGATCCCAGTGTTGATTCGGGCGACCTTAGTCGAATGCGGTCATTTGTTCACTCTTGTATTGCAGGTGTTCGATAGGTATTCTACTCGGGAATAACTGGAAATATGGGGAAATATGACAAACGCAACGCAACGCAACGCAACGCAACGCTGCTCGTGCTCTGCTCTATTTTAGGCTGTGGTGATATTGCCGACTCGGAATTAGGGCAGCGTCAACAATCTATGGTGTCTAAAGGCACCGATCCCGTGGTTGGACTTCGAGATTATAATGTCGAGATCGCGCAACGCGTTCCGACATTGATGAGTGGGTTATCTACAGTAAAAACTACACAGGCTTTTGCAGCCATGATGGCCGCCAGAACCACGGGTTTCCAACTTAACCACAATAAAAACGAGGCCGGCCAATGCCCTGCCGAATCCGAGTTTGCGAGCTCATTTTCGTCGGGCTACACAACAATTATGACGGCACATCATCCGACCGCCGCGAATTCATCCGAAGTGTTGTACCGGTTTATGCTGCCTGCACCAGCGGAACCA
>JBFFMO010000509.1:0-4144 GCA_041554035.1 Allomicrovenator sp.
ACAAAGCCAAAAACGGCGAACTCGACTGAGCTGATTGGCGCAAAGAATCCATGCAACAAGATACCGGAAAATGCCCAGGATGCGACCGTGAGGGCCTCACAGGCCAGAGTTGCGACGAAAAGGCATGCGCCAAGCGCGGTTACCGGTTCATCCCCAAATTCTATTGGGAACGCGCACATGCCGACGGTCACCCCGACCCGCTGATCGGCGAGTTGATTGGCGACTTTCTGGTCGTCGACATCGTTGGCAGTGGTGGATTTGGTCGAGTCTTTCTGGCTCTGCAAAGCCCCCTATTTCGGCTGCGTGGTGCGCTGAAGGTTCTGGAATTCCCCACCGATAACGTGATGCTCGCCCAGGCGCTTCTAGAGAAATTCCAGGGTGAAGCCGAAGCGTTAGCCGACCTTTCGCACCCCAATATCGTGCGACTGATGAAATATGGGATGCATAACCAGCGCCCATATTTGGTGATGGAACTTGTCGATGACGCCGAGACTCTGCGCCAAGAAATCTACGATCGCGCGATAAAACATAAGGGTTTTTCCCACGCCCAAGTCAAAACAATCCTTCAGCAATTGCTGCACGGACTTCAGGCAGCTCACGCTCGCAACATCATTCATCGCGACATCAAACCCGAAAATGTGATGTTGCAGCGGGTCGCCGGCAATCCCCTGCATGTCCGAATCCTGGATTTTGGAACCGCGAAATTCGTTGAAAACCGCGCGGATACGAAATGGCCGCTTGGATCTCCAAGCTACATGGCGCCCGAGCAGGTGCGCCTGAAGAATATCGGACCTTGGTCAGACCTCTACGCCGTTGGCGTGATGTGTTTCGAGTTACTTACCGGAAAGCGGCCTTTTCCTGGCGCGACTGAAAACGAAATTGTAGCCCGGAAATTGGACGAAAGTTTCGACCCTTTTATTTCGATTTCTAATTTTAATTTCCCAATCGAAGTCATTGATTTCCTCAAGAAATCAATCGCACGTGAAATCCCAGACCGCTTTCAAGACGCCGGCGAATTTCTGGAAGCCATGGACGTCGCTTTTGCCCACCTTGCGGAAAATCCGGGCCTGAATGGCCACTCGGGAGCCGAACTCACCGCGCTCATCGACAGTCGCGATATTTTGTCTTCCGAAGTCTTCGAAGCCGAAACGCGCGCTCAAGATTCGACGCCACCCGCTTTGCCAGCAGAGAGCCCCGAAAACACCAAGGAAAAGAAGTCGCGCCTGATCCCGGCACTTTTAGGTTTAGGTGCGCTTGGTGCGATGGGGCTGGGAGCCTTCTGGGCCTCTCAACAAAGCACCCCAGAGGCTCCACCGGGGCTCCCGGTCGTGGCCGTACCGATGGTCGACGCTGGAACCCCGGTCAACGACGTGGGTACCGACGCGCGGCTTCTCGTGCAGAACGACGCCCAGAACGATAGTGGAATACTCTTCCTGTCGGATGCCGGTGACGCTGCGGACGCAGCCGACGCCGGCGAAGTGATTTTTGTACCGACCCTCGGAGTCGCTCTCGGCAAATACCATACATGTGTGATGACTCAGGGCCAGGTCCGCTGCTGGGGCGCGAATTTCGACGGTGAATTGGGCCTTGGAACTCACACCGCGTTTGGCGACAAAAAGCCGGCTTTTTCCGCTCCATTCGTGAAGCTCGGATTCGACGCAAAATATGTCTCCGCGGCAGGCGACCGCAATGCGTCGTTCACCTGTGTGATTTCGACCGAAGGCGAACTAAAATGTTTCGGGTCCAATATGTTCGGGCAATTGGGGCTGGGCCACACCAATAAAGTCACCGACGTTCCGACCAAGCAGCCCGCCATTTCATTGGGCGGACCGGTCAGACAAGTCGCCACCGCTGCCTCACAATTCGCATCACACGCGTGCGCGCTTTTGGAAGACTCGACGGTCCGCTGCTGGGGCAATAATCGATACGGACAATTGGGGCTGGGCCACACGACCTCGGTCGGTGATGACGAGCTCCCGTCCACGGTTCCACCCGTCGTATTGACAGGGCCCGCAAAAAGAATTTTCGCCGGCAAATATCATAATTGCGCGATTTTGGACGATGACTCCGTCACCTGTTGGGGCTGGAACGACAAGGGTCAACTTGGACTTGGAAACCGCGATTCCATTGGCGATGACGAGTTGCCCACACAAGCCGGCGTCATCCCAGGTCTTAAGGCCAAGACGCTTGCGCTCGGTAGATTACACAGCTGTGCCTTGGTGGACGACGGCAACGTCAAATGCTGGGGCTGGAACGGCAAAGGGCAGCTTGGCCACGCCTCCAAAGACGATTTGGGCGATAACGAGACCATCGAGTCCATTCCGAACGTCGATTTAGGCGGCCGCGCCGTTGGTTTATCAGCAGGTGATAACCACACCTGTGCGCTGCTCGACACCGGCAATGTCCGATGCTGGGGTGAAAATAATTTTGGGCAACTCGGTTATTCACACACACGTGACGTGGGAGATGACGAGACGCCCGCCACTGCCGGCGATGTCTATATCGGCGAGCCTGTTTTGGCGATTTATTCGGGGTCCTACCATAACTGTGCGCTGCTTGCGGACGAGCGCATCCGCTGCTGGGGCCTCAATAAATTTGGACAGCTTGGTTACGGTGATACGAACGATATCGGCGACAACGAAACCCCCGCGGGTGCGGGCGATGTGCCTTATTTGAAGAAGGAAAAAACGAAATGAAATTTGAGACCATCAAGCTCGAAAACCGCGGTTCATTCGCTCATATTAAATTAAATCGTCCCAAGCAGCGAAACGCCGTCAACGAGACTCTGGCCACTGAGTTTAGACAGGCGTTAGAGGCTGTTTCAGACGATAAATCGGTGCGTGCGGTGGTGATTTCAGGCGAAGGTGGGGCGTTTTGTGCCGGCGCGGACGTCTCGCAATTTGGCAACGAATTGACACCGGAGGCCGTCGAAACCTATCTGCTTGAACGTTATAAACCGATTATTTCCTTAATCACGACGATGAAAAAACCCGTAATCGCAGCCGTTCATGGGCCTGCAGCTGGCGCGGGCATGTCCATCGCGCTCGCATGCGATTTTCGCGTCATGTCGGATGAAGCCGCACTTTATCCAGCCTTCATCAAAATCGGTCTGGTGCCCGATGCCGGCGGAACTTGGTTTTTGGCGCGGACCATTGGCTACAGCCGTGCGCTTGAGTTCGCCATCGACGGACGCCCCATGGCCGCCGATCGTTGCCTGGCCCTCGGTTTGGCCAACCGCGTCGTGCGCCCCGATCATCTGATTACCGAAGCCGAAAATTGGGCTCGAGAACTCGCCGAAAAGGCCACGATGGCCATCGCGTTGACCAAAGAATCATTCCAATACGCCTGCGAAAACGATTTAATGGAAAGCTTTGATATGGAAGCCAAGCTTCAGAAAGTCGCGATTGGGACCGACGACCATAAAGCGGGCGTCGAGGCATTCAGAACACGCACAACGCCCGTATTCAAAGGGCAATAGGGGAATAGATGGCGGATTTTTTTGATAATTTCCTGACCGAAACGGATCGCATGATCCGAGATTCTGCCACAAAATTCGCGACCAAAGAAATCCGTCCCTATTCCGACGCCTGGGAGGAAGCCGGCGAATTCCCTCGCGAACTCTACGATAAAGCGGCTCAAGCTGGGTTATTGGGCATTGGGTTTTCAGAAGACGTCGGAGGAGTCGGCGGCGGTGCGATGGCGCAGGTCATGGCCATCGAAGGCATGATGCGCGGCGGTTCAACGGGCGTATCCGTCGGCCTGGGGTCGTTGGGAATCGCCCTGCCTCCGATCGTACAAAGTCAAAACGCCGATTTAATCGACCGATTTGTTCGCCCGGCGCTCGCCGGTAAAAAGATTGCGGCGCTGGCCATCACCGAACCCGGCACAGGCAGCGACGTGTCGGCCGTGACCACCCGAGCCGTGAAAGACGGCGACCACTACGTGGTGAATGGCGCCAAACTCTACATCACAAGCGGCGTTCGCGCTGATTTCCTGACCACCTTGGTGCGCACCAGCGACGACCCTCACGGCGGCCTGAGCTTCATCGTGCTCGAAAAGTCGATGCCGGGAGTCGAAGTGTCGCGCGCCTTAAGGAAAACCGGCTGGTGGGCCAGTGACACGGCCGAACTCGCCTTTCAAGACG
>JBFFMO010000510.1:0-4140 GCA_041554035.1 Allomicrovenator sp.
CCCTCCCGTTCGGCAAAAGTCCTCCGAGTCTCTAATTGGACCCGTGGTGTTCGCCAAGAAGGCCTGTACTTCATCAAAAACCCCGCCGCTCCATCGATTCGTGGAAAGAGATGGGAAAGAGATGTTATCGACCACGATGGCGCCACGGTCTTCGAGTTCCCGAAATACTTGCTGAAAAACGCCCTGAACAGGCGCCGAGCCTCCCTCGAACATAAAGCGGAACTGACCGGGCTCGCCTTCTGGCCCCATCCAACGAGCAATGCCCACACGCTTGCCTTTGAGCCCATCTGGCTTCAGATGTGACACGTAGGTTTGGTCACGGGTCGCTTCTTTTTGAACCTGCCATTTTGCGTTCGAGTCGGGTTTGACGATCACATCGAGCACAGTAGCCATGTCCGCGACGGATACGGTCATCGGACCGATCACGGCATCTAGGTTATTGCTGGGGAACACGCCTTTTGTACTGACGAGCCCGGTCGTCGAACGCATCGTCACCAGACCATGCAACGCCGCAGGAAGCGTCAAAGATGCGCAATTATCTGAGCCCATCGAAAACGCGGCAAAACTTGAAGCCACGGCGGCAGCACTGCCTGCACTGGATCCGCCTGAGTTGTAATTGGGATTAAATGCGTTTCCGGTACGTCCGCCATCGGAGCTGATACCAAAAACGCCGAAGGCCAACTCATCCATATTCGCCGTCGACAACACGATGGCACCGGCTTCTTTCATCCTCGCCACGGTAAACGCATCGGTCTTAGATACCGTATCGGTCATTCCGACCGTGCCGCTCGATACCGCTAGGTCAGTCGTTCCATAATTCGCTTTCACAATGAACGGGACACAATGCAATCGCCCCAACAACTCACCGCTGGTCGCGAAGGCCAAGTCCATGTCTCGAGCTTTGTCCAAGGCCTTGGTGTTCACCTCGATCAACGCGTTCATCACCCCACCACGCCGGGTGTCCAGGTCATAGGCCCACATGCGCTCTAGGTAATGCGTGGTCACCTCCTCACAGGTGACTTCTCCGGCAGACATCGCGATATGCAGCGCCGAAATCCCGGCGCCTTCGACGGTGAAGGGCAAATCGGAATCACACGCGTCGCCAATTCCGTCCTGATCGACGTCCCATTGGTTGCCGTTGACCGCGTTTGGACAGGAATCGCAAAGGTCGCCCACACCATCATCGTCGGCGTCTTTTTGTTCGGGATCCGCCACCAAAGGACAGTCATCAAGAGAATCCACGACTCCGTCACCATCGGTATCAACGTCGCCCGCCGGGGTCGGATCACACATGTCGCCTAAAGAATCCTCGTCGGTATCCCACTGCAGACGATTAAAAATCAGCGGACAATTATCGTCGACATCCAGGATCAAATCCCCATCGTCGTCGTCGCTGCAAAGATCGCCCACACCGTCATGGTCTGCATCGGCCTGGTCAGGATTCGCGAGTTCAGGACAGGTGTCGCACTCGTCTATCGTCCCATCACCGTCCGTGTCTGGACCCGATTCAACGCTACACGCGCCCGGTGGCAGGACCTGTTCTGGAAATTCGTCGCCGCAACCAAGTGCGGCGAACATCATTATCAACACAAATTGGCGTTTCATCGGACGACTCTCAGAAGAACTGGCGCATATGCTCGTCAAGTGGTGACTTCAAATCAAGCAAGATCGCGGTGCTCAGATTTCCCCCCAATATTGACAACTCGTGGGCAGAAAACGCCCACGAAACAAGAACCAGTGTCATGCCTGTTTTTTCCCTGCCAGATAAGGCTCAGAAAAACAGGCGGTTAAACGAAATTTTGAACACAACCGTTGAAATGGCGAGTGTTCGAAATACGCTGAAGCTTCATGGGGAGTATTTTTTTGAAGAACTTATTTTTTTTGCTGCCATTAATGGCCGTTGCTTGCTCCGATTCTGAATCGACGCCAATCGAAACGCTCACTCAGCTTGAGTCTATTGATTATACGACATCCACCTATTTGAGCGGAGAGTATCTGATTGCGGACTCCGAGATATTTCAGTTGGATGGCACAAAAACCACATCCTTAGGCTCGCTGCCCGACGCCAAAAGGGTCGGCCGAATCGGTGCAGACCTTTGGGCATGTGGTGGATCCAAAGATGGATTTTGGGTTTCCAAGAAGGTCGGTGAAATTTGGTCCATGCCTTTGAACTTGGGTTCTCCGCGCCCTGAAGAAACTCCGGAAGAGCAAATGATGACGGACTTCCCCGCAACGTACTCCTACGATTGCAGCGTCACTTCGGAAGGATTTGTTTTTCAACATATCGAGGAACGCGATGACGGCCCGTACGGTTGGGAATACGGCGCCTTTGCAACCGACTCAACGCTCACAGAAATCAGCGATGCCTCAAGCCAAGGAAGCATCATCGGATGGAACGATACCATCGGCCATTTCGCGAATTTTTACGACGGTCTTGGCTTCCAAGCCCTGGGCGAAGAACCTGTTATTCTAAGCACCGAAACCGCCTGGAGTTTTAGATCGGCCCAAAGAGACGGCATGGCCTATGTCGCCCATGCGATCGCGGGCCCCACCACAATCGCACGCATCGAAGATAACAGCCTTGTGGCCGAAACGACGGCCGACTTGTATTTCGGTTGGAAACACGGCTTGGAGATTTCGCCACAAGGAAACCCGATACTTTTGGCAAGCAGGACCGGGCAGGCAGTATTATGGACCCCAACCCAACAATTCGACGTATCGAATGATGTGAAGGGCTTGTCGGCCCACGGAAATTTTGTCTATCTGCTCGACCGCGACAAGGTACTGGTATTCGAGTTCCGTTAGTTTTTCTTAAATATCTCAAAGCCCTTACACTCCAAATATTCCACATTAGAGACATCTTTCGATGAAGTTAGTATTCGTAGCTATGGCCATATTTCTTATGGCGGGCGCCTGCACCTCGGCCCTTCCTGACGGGGAGACCGATGTCGATAAGATCTTTTCCCCCTGTGATGTGACATATGCCAATGATACGCCTGCCGATGTCTTAAAATGGGCGGATTTAGGACGTTACCGAACTCACGGAGCCTACCCGGTCTGGACAACTGCACCTGCGGCGCAGTGCACGAACAACCCGATTATTTCCATTGGTGAATTTGTCGGGACACAGATGCACATCACCTATCCTAGTGTTAGCGATCCTCTGAAAACCGGCCATGGAAGGGTGGCCGACGGCACCTTTCCTGTCATTGTTTTTGCCCACGCAAAAAACGATCGAACACCCATCCTCTTTGAGTCCTACCAGAACCTCCACTCCCATTGGGCGAGCTACGGTTTTTTAGTCGTGTCGGTCGATCAAAGCTCGGCAGCCGACGCTGCGTCGGTTGCCGAAGACTTCCAGATACGCTCGGATCTTCAAATCGATGGGCTGGATGAAATCAGGCGTCTCAACGGCGACCCCACCAGCGTCTTTTTCAAAAAAGTAGAAACCGATAGTTTTGTCTTTGCTGGCCATAGCCGTGGCGGAACAGCCACTCGCCTCTCGGCCGCCAGCGTGCCAGGTGTGGCGGGCGTGATCCTGCTTCAAGCGGTTACATCCGCCATCGCCGAAAATGAATCGACGGATTTTCCGGTTCTGGCATTCACGGCAGGCAACGATTCCGACTTGGATTACCCTACGTGTGAACCCACCGAAGACCTCTTGAAAGGAGAATACACCTGGGTCAATTTGACGGGCGGAATCCATGCCTACACAACAGACACCGTCCCGGCCAGAGCTGAAGATGAACCTGAAATTTCAAGAGAAGAACAACAGACTACGACGGCGTTTTTCTCGACAGCATTCCTTCACCGGACCTTTGGACTAAACAACGATTGGCCCGCTAAATCCTCAGAGGACATCTTATTTTCTCATGCTGGGTCCGAATTCGTGGAGAACGAATCATTATCGAAAATGGGTGTATTCACCCGTTGGCGCAGAACTGGCGACAGCAAATGGGTGGACACGTTTGACGGAACGGATCCGGACACGAATCTTCTGGGCGGCGAAAACGAGTTCTTCGGCTTAACGGCCGTCGAAAGCGCCACCTACCAACCCGATACGAATCCAACGAGCGGAACCTACAGTCTTTCGTATTCACTTCGTTTGATTGCGGAATCAATGGGCACCTATCGGACCGA
>JBFFMO010000511.1:0-4137 GCA_041554035.1 Allomicrovenator sp.
ATTTCATGCGCCGCATTCTACCTTTGTGCGCGCTCGTCGCGTTGAGCACGATCTCAACTGCTGCGTTCGCAGAACGAGTCATTCAAAACGACAGCATTGGTGAGACGATCAACGCGACCGTCGCGTCGGCTGATATCCTTGCGGGCGAAGGCTATGAGGCCGTGTTTGATATCCCGATGGAGTATCTGCAGGAGAATTCGGGAAGACCCCTCAACTTTCTTGGGTTGCGGGTTCTTATGGTCAACGGCCCTCAAAGCGGCCGGTATTGTGGCCGTTATTCGATTGAGCTTTATGCCGAGGGCATGAATCCGACGACCGCCGAACCCACGTGCACCATGGTGGATTTGACGACGTTTCAGATTTTTAATCCCCGCTACAAAGAACCGGGCGCAAAATTCTTTGACCTTGCCCAAATCCCCGTGGCAAACGGACCGTTGGGATTTGTGATCGACGGACAGCCGAACAACGGAAACGCTGCGTTTACCGATCTTCTGGTGTCCGCGATCAATATGAATCGCGGCGTTAATATCGCCTCGGTCCCTATCACGACCAGCCGCGTTCGGGTGATCCTTCGGGCCCTCGACGAACAGTGCGGCACCGCTGGGCAGGGCGCCCATTTTCCGATTCTGGTTACGGACCAAGACGGGGTTTCCGCGCCCGCCAAGAATTTTCTTTACGGTCGTGAACCCAGTATTTGTCCCACATTTCGGGACTATTATTGGGAGGATTTTGGTCCCGCGTTTTCCGCAACGCCTGGTGATTTCCTGATTCGTTTGATCGTCGACTACAACGACGGAACCGTCATGCCCGATGCAGGTATGGACATGAACCAGTCCGACGCAGGCATGACCGAAGACATGCTGAACGACTCGCCGGCAGACATGACGGGCACCAATAACGGGACCAATAACGCGACGAATAACGCCACAAATAATGCGACCAATAATTCGACGAACAACGCGACCAATAATGGGACGAATAACGGCATCGGTGCGTTGACGATCACCAGCATTTCGCCTTCGAGCGCAAGCAACGACAAGAATACCGACGTCGTCATTCTTGGGACCGGATTTGAACCGGGTGCCGAGGTCTCGATTGGGGCGACGGTGATTGGGGTGACCGACACTGAGCCGCAACGCATTCGCGCCTCGATTCCCTCGGGTCTTGAGCTCGGTTCTTACGACGTGATTGTGAGTGTCCCAAGTGGTGCCAGCACCATTCTGACAGCCGGATTCACGGTGACAGGCACCAACAGCCAGAGCGGCGTGGGCGATGAGGGGTGCGGATGCGGTAGCACGGAGGGCTCAGCAGGCCCTGCACTCCTACTACTCTTGGGATTCGGTCTGATTCGCCGCCGTCGCCGTTAAACGCTCGGTGGTGCGACGAGTTTCACCCTCGTCGGAAAGATCGAGCACGGTTTCATCCTGCGAAAAGGGGTCGTAGGAGCGCGTTCGTTTGCCTCCGACCAGGAAGCCTCGAAACACGTACAAGGTTTCTTCATGCCGTCCGAGGCCGATTTCGGCAGCCCCTTCACTGACCATCTTCTCTAAGAAAGTCTTGCATTCAGAAACCGTCAGCGGTGTGTGAAGTGCGAACTCTTCGACCGTGACTTCGCCGTTTAAGTCCCGTGCGACTCCCAGCAGCGTCCGCTCAATTTCTTTTGGATCTCGGCTTTTGTCGTAGGCGGGGCGAAAACCAAAATAGGTCGCGACACCGCCAGCCAATGCCGCAACACCAAAAAACACGGCCAAACCAATCACGACTCCGGGCTCTTCGGCGATGCCTGCAAAGAGTTCGTAGACGGCGCTCACTACAAAAAAGAGGGATATGGCGACCGTGCCCAAGCCAGCAACCCCTAAACATCCGCGGTATTTCAAGGTTACCTCGTTTCGGTCAAGCGTTGACCGAGAAGGTTTCTTCGGTGCGTGGATCGAGCGTCTTATCGATGAAGGCGCGAGCCTGCAGAGCCCAAATACCGCCATCCTCGCTCAATACCGAGTCTTCAGGGACAAGAATAATGATCGGAATCACGAACTCGTGGTCCGCCGGAAGCTGCGTGTTTTGAGCGACTTCGGCAGTCTGGACGTAGTCCTTCCACTTGCCTTCGCGTTGCACCTGACCGTTGATGCTGATCAAGATGTAGTCGATATTGCGCGTTTTTTCGGGGCTTCGAAGCCGAAGGGTCGCGCGCAGCTCATCGCCGGGCCGCACTTTGAGCGAATCGAGCGCCAAGGTGAGCACGACGTCGCCGCCTGTGATGGCGTTCAGTTTCCCGGTTAGAAACTGCATCGTGTCGCTAAGTTTGAATTTGCTCATTTTGGATCCGCTGTTGAATGCCCCTGATTATGAATGGCCCGCCGGACCCATGCAAGAGGGTTCACTCTGCCTTGCGAAAGACCAGCATTCGATTATTGGCGGGCATCTCGATATCGGAGGCAAAATCGAACCCTGCGGCTTTTGCGATCTCGCACACGGTTTCGAATTCACGAATTCCGCCTCCCTGAAAACGCTCGTGCAACCACACGTCGAAGCTGACGTTGCTTGGTTCAAGCTCGCGATCTCGGTATTTGAAGGGGCCGTACAGGATCACTGGCGCACCGACCTTAAGCATGGCGCCCGCGTGTTTGAAGAGCCGCGGAATCGCTTCTGAAGGCGCGATATGAATCACATTGGCGCTGTAGACGGCATCCGCCGATGGAATCGGTGGGGTTTCGTCAAAGAGGTCAAAGGCCAATGGTTCCAGGAAATTTGGCAGACCACTTTCTGCCCGCCAGGCCAGGATGCTTTGCAGGTCGTCGGCATTGGTGGGCTGCCAGAGCAGGTGCGGAAACTCGCGGGTGAACGTGTCGGCATGCTGGCCGGTACCGCTTCCGATTTCCAGAACCAGTCCGGTCTTGGGCAGAATATCGGCCAAGACCGACGCGATGAACGGCGCATTTCGCGCCGCTGGATCTGAAAATTGTTTCATGGGAGACGCCGAGTGTCGTGAACGGGTTGCCGGCCAAGTGTAGCCAAGCGCCCCGTTCACGTCTCGTGTCTTAGAATAATGAGCTGGTATTTGCGATGTCGTAGGAGCGCTTGAGCGAGGCTTTCTTGGCGCGTTTTCCGTCGTCTGAGCTTGGGGCGGCGTTTTGGACCGTGGATTCGAGTTCCTTCAGCTCCGCATCGACTCGGCCAAACGCAACATCGTCTTCGAAGTCGTAGGCCTGGGCGGAGGCTCGGTTGGCGGCACGTTGATCGCGCACGACCTCGGCTGCTTTGTCTTGTTTGCCCTGAGCGTAAAGGTCCATCGCGACCTTCATCGTTTCGGCAACCTGAACCTGCTGAGCGCGTTTCATCACGTCCTTGTCGAGCGTGGCCAGTGCGGCCGTGTCAGTTGTGACGCGGGTTTGCACGTTGCGGCGAAGCGAGCGTTTGGCCTGTTTTGTATCGAGGAAGGGGTCGGTGTACGAAAGCGTTGCCTTCATCACGTCCATCTTGCTGGATTCATGCGTGGTGACGCTGAGGCGAACAAGAAGGTCTTTGGTTTGATTGGAGTAGAAGTCTCCAAGTCGAACCGTGGCGCGGTTGCCTTTGATCGAGTGGGCAAAACCTTCGATGCCCAATAATTCGACACCCGGTGCGACATCGATCGTGAGTGTGGTTTTTTTGGCGACCGTGGCTGAAAGGCCTTTGCATTCTTGTTCGAACATGGCGGCAAGGGCAGCAGGTTCGGCGGTATCAAAGAAGTAATAATTGCCTGCGCCATTCATCGCGACCTGAGTCATCAGGTCTTCGTTGTAGTCCAGACCAATGCCGAAGGTGGAGGTGCCGATGCCGTTTTCGAGCTGCTTTTGCGCCAACTGGTTCAACGAGGCTTGGTCGGTGATGCCATGGTTGGCATGGCCATCCGACATCAGAAGGACCCGGCTGATGGCGTCGTCGCTACGATGCCCCCAGATAAGTTGTGCGCCCTTCGCCCACCCACCTGATAGATTTGTCGAGCCACTGAGTTGGATTCCGGCAATCGCGTTGTAGAAGATCTCTTTGTTACCTGGCGTTGCCGAGAGCGATTCGACGACCGTCGTTACGTCGGTGCCATAACTGACGATAGCGAGTCGGTCGGTCGCCTGAAGGCTATCGACCAATTTGATGCTG
>JBFFMO010000512.1:0-4131 GCA_041554035.1 Allomicrovenator sp.
CATCGATGCCGACTTGGCCTCATACTCACTGACGAAACTCGAAGTTGATTCCATGGGATTCGACTACCTCGACCGACTCTACCTTGAGGCGCTCGTCGTCAAATTCGACGGCGGTCCGGCCGGGCTTGAGACATTGGCGTCGTGCATCGGTGAAGAGAAAGACACCATCGAAGAAGTCGTCGAGCCGTATTTGCTTCAGCTTGGATTCATTCAGAAGACCCCGCGAGGCCGCATTGCATCACGGGCAGCTTTTGAGCATCTGAAAATACCGTTGAACTCCAAACAAGGATCACTGGTTTGAATTCCAAGGCCAAAGACCACGCCACCAAGATGCTTGCCGAACTCGGCTGGACGGCTGAGGTCGATGCCGAACTCGCGCGAACGCCCGAACGGTTGACCACATTATTGCTCGGTTTTTCGGAGTTCGGGCCGCCCCCCGAGTTTTCGACCTTTCCGGCTGAATCCCATGAACCCATTCTGTTGACGGCGATCGCGTTCAGAAGCCTGTGCGTCCATCATGTGATGCCCTTTTTTGGGTATATCGACGTGGCGTACGTGCCCGGAGACCGAGCCCTGGGATTTGGCGGGATCATTCGACTCATCGAGCATTTCTCACGCAAACCGCAGGTCCAAGAACGACTGGTTCAGGAACTCGGAGACCATCTTGAGACCTCGCTTGGCGCTCGTGGAGTATTGGTCCGATGCCGAGCCCGTCAGATGTGTGTCGAGATGCGCCGCACCGATGCCGCCCCCGTTTTCATCACCACACACGCGCTTGGGTGCCTTGCCGACGGACAGCTCCGAGGTGAGGCCATGGCAGCGTTTGCCGTCAACGAGCCCGCTCCATGAAAGTCTTGATCGTGGGTGGAGGTCCAGCCGCCATCAGCACCGCCATCTGGGTCAAAAAGCTTGGCGTCCCATTCGATTGGGTAGGAGCCGATGTTGGCGGCACCCTCAATCGAGTTCATAACCCCATCGAGGATTTCCCCCCCACCCGCTGGAAGAACGGCCCGACGCTGAGTGAGTCTTTTCACCGTTTTGCGCGCGATGCGGGGCTCTCCATGGAGATTCTTCATATCGATGAACTCTGGCAAACCCCTGAAGGATGGAGGGTTGAATCCCCAGAATCCTCAGTCGAGTACGAAGCTGTGGTTCTGGGAACCGGCTCCATGCCCAATCAATGGCGTGTTGAGGGTCATCAAGAGGTGGCGGACCTGATTCGACTGTCGTCTTCAAAAGATCCTGCAGAGTTTAAAGGGAGTCGAGTGGCCGTGATCGGAGGCGGTGACGGAGGCTTGGAGGCCGCCCTTCGCCTGTCTAAACACTGCGAACATGTCGACGTTTTTGTGCGGAGTAAGTTGATTGCGCGGCAATCCTACCTGGACGCCGTCGCAAAATCGGATCGTATCGAAATCCATCTGGAAACCACAATATCGCTGGCGGAGCGCCAGGACAGCATTTGCCACCTGAGCGCCGACCATGGGCGGGCTTGGGATGTTTCAGCCATCTATTTGAAGTTGGGAATCCGCGCGAACCTGCCAAAAATCAACCCGACTCTCGCGATGGATGGGTCGGGTTACGTGATGGTCGATTCAAAAAAACAAACGTCGCGACCAGGCTTATACGCAGTCGGCGACGTCATATCGTGCGATATTCGAAGCGTCTCGAACTCGCTTGCGGATGGGGTCGTCTGCGCCCGCGCACTGGCCGACGTCTACGAGTCCATGAGGCTCAGGACGCGCTGAACAAGGCGCTGAACCTCGGGCTCATGCTCGACCTGAGCATACCAGTCCTCGCCAATCGCGGCCGGGCCTCCCTCCAAAACTCGATCCAAGATCGTCTGGGTGCAAAAGAGCAAATGCGACTGAGTAAGTGGGTGTTCGTACACACGACGCAAGAACTCGACCGCGCCTGGCGAGCGCTCCCACAAGACTTCGCAGGCGTCCACAAACTCTCGTGCGTAGGCATTCGACGCCAGATAGCCTGGGAGACTGGTCTCGGGTGAATCGCCACGCCGCACAAGGTGATGGGCAACGTGTCGATTTCCAACAAACGCCGCGATCAGCGAGTGCATCGCCTCTTCGCGATTTCCGCACTCAAAATGGGCGAGCCCCTGATTATAAAGGACGGCCGGTTCTGCAGGAACAAGTGCGTAGTCTTGAAGTGCTGCCGCGGGATCACCCAACACGTGTCGAATCTCGCCGGCAAGGTAGCGGCAACCGGCGTAATCACGTGGGTTCATCGATGAGAGTGAATCAAAAAGATCCAAAGCCTCGACGTACCGATTCAGACGGTAAAGTGCGAGTCCACGCCCCTCCATCGCGCGTAAAAACGGGCGATGACGCGATTCAAACCAATCGACGTGTTCGGATTCAGGAAACGAAACCAGCATCGACGACGCGTAGTGTTGTTCTGCAGCCTCAAGATCTCCGGTCTCCCACGCCACCAAACCAAGGTGGTTATGGAGTTCGGCATCCTGAGGAAAAAGCTTCAGCGCTGAATTCAACATCTCGCGCGCATCTTCGTACCTTTCGGTGGCGATGGCTTCGAGGGCGCGTTGAAAGAGATTCTCGCGCTTGAGCGGATCGGCCACGGTCGACAAAAGCCGACCCGACTCATCATTCAACGCAGCGATCAACGCCCTCATTTGTGGCCGCGCCTCCTCACGAATCTCGGAGAGGTCCTCGACCGCAGACAGTAACTGCGTCACATCTTTCATTAGCTCAAGCATCACTTTCATCTTTGACCCTTTAAACGTCTTCGATTCCAAAATTTTGGACTGAATGTGGGAGAGGTCAAGAAATTGAACCAGAACATAAAGATTTCTTAAAGCAACACTTGCAAAGTCGCATCATCACAGGCGTTGAGTTCCCCTATTGATAGTGGTATTCGCTGTGGTCGTTTTTCCCGGCAATCGAACAGGCCGGAGACTGAAAGAGGTAGGCTCCATGCACTCACGTGACATCCGAAACTCGTATCTCAAATTTTTTGAAAAGCTGGACCACGCCGTTGTTGAATCAGCGCCGGTCGTTCCTCAGGGCGACCCCACCCTGCTTTTCACCAACGCCGGGATGAACCAATTCAAGGATCTCCTGCTTGGAAACGAAGTTCGCGACTACAAACGAGCGACCAGCGTTCAGAAGTGCATTCGAGCGGGCGGAAAACACAACGACCTCGACGAAGTGGGCAAAGATGGCCGGCACCTCACCTTCTTTGAGATGCTCGGGAACTGGTCGTTCGGCGATTATTACAAGAAGGAGTCGATTCTTTGGGCCTGGGATTATTGCCTCAATGTCCTCAAGCTCGACGAAAAACGCCTCTACGTGACCGTCCACGTCAACGACCAAGACTCGTACGACATGTGGCTGAACGACATGAAGATTGAACCTGCGCACCTGCTTAAGCTTGGGGATGCCGATAATTTCTGGTCAATGGGACCCACCGGGCCCTGCGGACCGTGCACCGAAATCCATATCGATTTGCACCCCGAGCTTGGACCGATCAATTTCGTCGAAGACGGCTACGACCCCGATCGGGTGGTGGAAATCTGGAACCTCGTGTTCATGGAGTTCAACCGCGACGAACAGGGAACTCTGAATCCTTTGCCCATGAAGAGCGTGGATACGGGCCTGGGCCTTGACCGTGTCGCCATGGTCAAACAGGGCGTCTCCAACGTGTTCCATACCGACCTCTTCCGCCCCCTGCTCGCTCGCACGTCAGAGTTGCTTGGGAAAAAGGTCGAAGATTGGAAGGCGTTTTACGCGGCTCCAGAATTCACAGATTTTGCCGTCATCGCTGACCACACCCGAACCGTGACGTTCTCGCTCGTCGACGGCGCTCAGTTTGCAAACGATGGCCGCGGCTACGTTGTTCGCCGAATCCTGCGCCGCGCTGTCCGACACGGTCGGCGACTCGGATTCACCGGCCCATTCATGTTCGAGCTCGCCCAGACCGTGGTCGAAGAATACGGCGACATCTACCCAGAGCTTAAAGGCATGGGCTCGAGGGTCTCGGAAATCATCCGTCTGGAAGAAGAACGCTTCTTCCGCAACATCGACCGAGGCATGGATCTCTTCGAAGAAAGCGCAACCGAAGCCCTCGCGGCCGGCGAGAAGTCGCTTTCGGGCGACC
>JBFFMO010000513.1:0-4130 GCA_041554035.1 Allomicrovenator sp.
GATTTTGGAGATCCTGTCTTCTTGAATGCCTGCGAAACCGGCCCGCTCGCCGCGCCCATCCCAAATTGCAGGCCGACCACACTGCCCTCGACCGGCGATAATCGTGAGGACTGCGTCCGGCGAGTGAACCAATTTCGCTGGGAATGCCAGTGCCTGCCGCCGCTTCAACGCTGGACGGCTGGTGAGGCGTGCGCCGATCAACAGGCCGCCAACGACGCTCAGGTGAATTCACCCCATAATGGGTTCAGCTCCGGTATTTGCTCGCCGCGCGGAAACGCTCAAAACGAATGCCCAAGCTGGAA
Organism: Allomicrovenator sp.; assembly: GCA_041554035.1. Lineage (GTDB taxonomy): Bacteria > Myxococcota_A > Bradymonadia > Bradymonadales > Bradymonadaceae > JBFFMO01. Next base: position 303 of record JBFFMO010000513.1, read on the forward strand.
TTCGTGGGACCGGGTCGTCAGTGGATGCCTGCAGCAAATGTGGGATGAAGGTCCAGGCGAGCCGTTTTCGGCGCATGGGCACTACATCAACATGTCGAGCAATAATTACTCGATGGTCGCCTGCGGTGAAGGCGGCGGGTGGTTCGTTCAGAATTTTCAGTAACGACGAGGTCAGGACCTAACACTTGGGCAGCCCGAACCGACGACTTCGAAAAGACGACCACCTATCATTGCCAACGGCTCACGGCTCACTGCTCGCTGCTTACCGAAAACGGACGCCAAAAACGGCTAAGCATTGCGTCGGTCCCCACACCGGTGTACTCGGACAGAACCTCGAAAGGACCCGCGCCAGCGGGCCACTGAAGACTCACGTGACTGACATACATACTAAAATTCTGCGCCCGTCCTGGACCCCCGGTTCACGCGACTTTAACGAACTTTTCGAGATGCTTGAGCGTCAAGAGATGGACAAGGACGTTGTGCGCGCCCTGCTCCGTGCCTCCAACGCCGGTGCCTTGGCCCTGATCGCTCGCATCGAAACGTCCGAGTCGCCAAACCGCGGTCGACTGACCCGTGCGCTGCAAAAATTCGGAACTTCCGGCGATGCATCCGCTCGCGAGCACTTGATCTCGATGATCCATGATTCCGACGAACACGCACGACGCATGGCCATCAGTGCTGTCGGTCAGTGGAAAGACCTCGATCCAGACGTCGCGCTCAAACTCGAAAGCGACCTGCTCGCCGTGGTGGATGACGTCGATGACGCCACCCTTCGAACCATCCAAAAAACACTGGGACGGATCGGTGCCGAAAAAACACGCGACTGGCTGACCACCAAAGAAAGCACGAGTATGGCAGACGTCTTGATCGAAAGACGCCTGAGCCGAACCGGCGAACAACGGCTTGACCTTGAAGCCACTCTTGAGTCGCCCGTCGACATCCAGATCACCTGCAAACCTGGACTCGAAGGCATCGTCGAAGCGCAGCTGGCCGGCGCCTTTGAATGCAAACCTGGCCCCGGACGGCTGACCGCCAAATTCAGCGGGCCACTGCTCCTGCCTTACGCAAGCCGCTCGATGATGTCCTACCGCTTTGTGTTTTCACTCAAAGCCACAGGCAACGACGTCGATGACGTCGTGAAGGCGCTCGCGGCCGGTAAGGTGAGCAATCTACTCAAGACGATGTCGCCCGATGGAGCGCGCTTTCGTTTGAACTGGGTGAGCGGCAAACGCCGCTCGGACACACGCGAAGTCGCTAAACGCATCGCTGCCGATGTGCCCTGGCTGGTCAACGATCCCGTCGAACGTGACTGGGAAATCGGCGTGGAATTCCGCAACGGACGCCTCTTTGTCACGTGTGAACCACGACTCGACGATCCGCGTTTCCAATGGCGCGTGGCGGATGTGCCCGCGGCTTCTCATCCCACGGTTGCGGCTGCCCTTGTCTGGTTGTCGGAGCCCCGAAAAGACGACGTCGTTTGGGACCCCTTCATGGGCTCAGGCCTCGAGCTCGCCGAGCGCGCTCATATCGGCCCGTTCGAAAAGCTGATCGGTTCCGATATCGACCAAGATGCCATCGACGCGGCGAACCTGAATTTCGCCAACGTCGACGCCGAAATCGAAGTGCATAACGCCGATGCGAAGAATTTTTCGCCACGCGGAGTCACCGCGATCATCACCAATCCGCCATTGGGCTGGCGAGTGCATGAGCTGAGCGACCTCAAGGACCTCAACTACGCGTTCCTGAGGAACGCCTGGCGAGTGCTGAAACCGGGTGGACGAATCGCTTGGACGACTCGATTTATTCGGGATACCGACCCCGAGGCTCGACGCCTCGGATTCAAGATCCGCCAGTCATTCCAGGTCGACTTGGGCGGTTTGAACGCCCACATGCAACTCTTGGAAAAACCCTAATTCGGATTGGGTTTCGGGGTATTGGGACCGCTAGCTGGCAGCTCGGGTTCCGCCGTGTACGCTGTGTCGACCTCGCCCGTGAGTGCGCCGAACCAGGCGACGATTTCCTTGGCCTGTTCGGGCGTCAGGGTCTTACCCAATTGGTGGTCCGCCATCATCGAAACCGCCTCGGTCAAATCCGAGACCGAACCGTCATGAAAATAGGGGCCCGTTTTTTCGATATTACGTAGGCTAGGCGCCTTAAAGACCATGTCGTCCTTTGCATCCTTTGTGATGTCCATTCGACCGTGGTCTTTCAGGTTCGGCCATGGTTTGACCGCCCCCACCTTCTGGTACGAGTTGCCACCGACCAACGCCCCGTTATGGCAGGCCACACAGCCGTTTTCGACAAAAGTATTTAAACCTGTCAATTCGGCTTCGTTCAAAGCAGCGTGGTCGCCGGCAAGGAATTTGTCCCATTTAGACGGCGTCACCAATTTGCGTTCAAAAGCTCCCACCGCGACTCCAAAATTGTCGTACGTGATGGGGTCCTCGGCTTCTGGAAACGCCGCCTTGAACGCATCCACGTAACCTGGAATCGACTTCAGAACCGTCACAACGGTGTCTCCATCCGGCATCGCCATCTCGACTGGATTGAGCACCGGCCCCTTGGCCTGCGCTTCGACGTCGGGCTCACGACCGTCCCAAAACTGGGTGATATGCCCTGCTGCGTTGAAGACCGTGGGCGAATTCCGCCCGCCCAGAACGCCCTTATGTCCTGGCGAAGTCGGCTTATTATCGACTCCGAACGTGGCCAAGTTATGACAAGAGTTGCAGGATATATCCTGATTCTTCGAAATTCGTTTTTCGTAATAGAGCATGCGGCCAAGGTCCTCTTGCGCCTTGGTTTGACCGGGCTCCGCGTAGTCTTCTGGCAGGATTTTGAACATCGCGACGTTGTTCAACGCCAACTCCAGCGGTGTCTTCACCGCTGCTTCCTCGACGGGCGCTGTTTTTTCACTCGGGGCTTCCTTCGGCACACTCTTTTCGCACGCAGAAACACTCACGACCAACGATAATGCTAATAAAAACCGATTCATCTCAGACCTCATCAAACTGGACGCTGACTGTAAATGCACGTCCTATGCCCACACGGCCCTACCCTCGACTTTCGAGCCGAAACCCAAACAGGGCCTTGGTTTCCGCGATTGTCGCGATATAGTCGGAAGCTCAAATGCTCTTTCCCGGCGTTGCAACATCTGTTGCTTCCGGGAGCCCGAACAAAGACGAGGAACCGGATGAAAGAGGTCGCAGAACTGGCCAATGCTCTACGAAATGCCCATCACGTCGTGGTGCTTGGAGGTGCGGGAGTCTCGGCCGAGAGTGGCATCCCCACATTCCGAGATGCCTTGGAAGGATATTGGTCCAAATATGACCCGGAACTTCTGGCTACACCTGAGGCTTTTCAGCGTGATCCGGCTTTGGTGACGCGCTGGTACGACGAACGACGTCAGAAGGTGCTCGCCTGCCAGCCCAATGACGCACATCGCGCGTTGGTCGAGGTAGAAGCTTGGTGCCACGAACACGCATCGACGTTCGTGGTTCTGACTCAGAATGTCGACGGATTGCACCAGCGGGCTGGGTCAAAGGACGTCGTTGAAGTCCACGGTTCGTTGCTGAAATGGCGGTCGACCCGATCAAATCAAGAGGTCGAAGATCTACCGATTCCCTTCCGCACCTATCCGGCCAACGCCCCGGATGGCGGGCTCTTGCGACCTGCCGTGGTGTGGTTCGGGGAAAACCTGCCAGAGCTTGCGGTCGAACGGGTCGAATCCGAATTGGCCAGGGCGGACCTCTTCATCGCGATCGGCACCAGCGGCAGCGTTTATCCGGCGGCACGAAGACGAGTTCAACGCGCGCACGTGCAAGGTGATGA
>JBFFMO010000514.1:0-4119 GCA_041554035.1 Allomicrovenator sp.
GAAAGAGCACCGGGCCTTTGCAGCGCCAGCAATGCGGGTAGCTGTGAGCGATCTTCTCGCCGGGCTTGTTGAGCAGGGCACCGCACTCGTGAAGGAACTCGACGATTTTGGGATTGGCCTCGGTGGTCTTGAGTACCGTGTAACCGGGCCCTGCCGCTGGCTCCAAAATCGTGATGACTTGTTCGTCCGATATTTCTGAGAAATTCCCCCAGAGCGGTTCTCGGAAACGTGTTGGCGCCTCGAACTCTTGCTCGGAGATGACCGCTTCGACCGTCCCTGGCTCCGAGCATACGATGGGCGTAGGCATGGGCTCGGCGGTTGGCGTCGGGTCAGGTGTCGGCGTTGGATCGGGCGTAGGTATTTCCATGGGGGTGGGTTCGGTGTCGACGGTTTGAGAGTCTCCGCATCCGCCGAATAAGATTGCCACGAAGAGGCACACACTGCTTTTCATTAATTTCCCTGAATTTTTTCTATCGTCTGGTCGACCGAAAGCGCGCCTTTATCTCGAAAATAATTTCGATTTTTTGTGCGCATCTTTCCCCCACTAAGCCCGTTGTCCCGTATTAGAACAAATCGCCACCTCATTCGCAAATGCCCCTATTCGACGCCATTGGTCTTTGAATTCAAGAGCAATTTCGTCGGTTATTTGGGAGCGTTCGGTCCGCCGGACCATGGGCGGAATTCTCAATTTGCTGCTGGCGATAGAAGTATGTGCCGTCGCAATTTGCAACGCGTTCAACCTTGATGGCAATGTCTCGCAGATTCGTGAAAAAAACCTGAGGAGCCCGCATGAGCCTGACAGCCTTGATTGACGACTACATCGAAGCCCTTCGTGAAGCTGGCGTTACGACCCCGTTTGCCGATTGGGCGCAGTTCAAATCAGGCACCGATGCTGAGTTAGGCGCCTTAGCCGCCGAGATTGGCTGCGAATTAACGGATGACCTTAAGGCTTGGTTGCGCCATGTGAATTGCGCCATCCCGTTTGCAGGAGCCTACGACACCGTTCCCGTCTCTTCGATTCTGGAGCGTTCACAAGGCACCAAAACCATCGATTTTAGCCAGCATCTTTCGAATATTTCGAGTTGGAAAGACGGTCGTTTTGACGACGGCCGCATGGCCAAAACCTACTGGCAGCAACAATGGGTCGGTTTTGCGCGTGATGGCGGCGGGAACGAATACTGTCTGGATCTGGCGCCTGGGCCGAAAGGCCATATCGGGCAGATTCTGGCCATGGAATTTCAGGACGGGCAGGGGCCCTATCTGGCGCAATGGTCGACCCTGGAAGCGATGCTGCGCGACCATCTGAATCGTTTAGCAACCGGCGCCTACACGGTCGATGATGAGGGTTTCATCGAATTCGAATGATTAGTCCTGCCGCCGGATGGCTTCTGGTGGCACAAAGTCGGTCAACCAGACTCCGTTGGTGCTGACGTAGAAGTTGAGGCCTTTGGCGACCATCGCTTTCGCGTCGATTTCTAGAATGATGGGCTTGCCGCGTCGAGCTCCAACCTGCGTGGCTGTCGCCACGTCTGCGGACAGGTGAACGTGATGCCGCTTCATTTTCGACAGGCCGTCGCGCAAGATGATATCTACCACGTCGGCGTACGTTCCATGGAATAGGCGATCGGGCGGGGAAGCCTGCTCGTAGCCGAGGTCGACGTCGATCGAATGCCCTTGGTTGGCACGGATTCGGGTGCCGTCGTCGTTCAGTGCAAAACGTTGTTTCGGGTTCGTGACCACAATTTCGTCCAATTCTTCGCGCGTGATGGCGCGACCTGCGCTGGCCATTCCCTTCAGCAGAATATCGATATCAACCCAGCCATTTTTGTCGAGTTCGAGATTCGCGACCTCGGGCTGATGCCTCAGTACCAGACTCATGAACCGACTGGTCCTGGTTCGATCTTTTTCGTTCATTTTCCGAGACTCCGAATGGACCCACTATTCATTGGCCCGAAATATAGACATTTTTTCTGACAAAACCATCCGAGTGGAGGTCAACGATTTCAGAGGGACTGAGGTTGGGATGCGGTGTTTTGATGGCGTGTTGTGTGGAACCCGGTTATTCTTTTGCGAAACTAAACCCGGTAGATAAATGTCTGAAATCGACCCGAAAAAGTTGGAAAAAGAGCTCGCCGTCATGCGTGAAATGATCCAAACCGACCAAGAAGTTTTGAATCATTTTGACACCAATGGCGACGGGGAAATCGACGGCGACGAGTGGGATGCGGTTCGGGATTTGGTCGTAAAACGCCTGACCCGTGAGGCGAGAGAGGTTGAGGCTGCAAGGGCCGCGATGGCTGGGGTGCCACGGAAATCAATCCGCCCCGACTCTGACCCGGAACCTCCCCCAATACCCCTCGAACCCGGCGAGACGGCGCAATACGTAGTCCGGGAAGATTTGGTTCCGATGGTGCAGGGACCGAGAGGGAGCGGGACCACTGTGGATCTTCAAGAGGCGCTGCTCTTGGACATACTTGTGCTCAAAAGAGGCGGCGAATTCCGAGGCGTCTCGACGAAATGCGACGTGGAATATGCGTTGTTCAACAAAGGGCAGAAGCAGCTATGCCGCCTGAATTTAACCCGTGACCGGGGCCGGAGTTCGAGAAAACACAGGGGCTTTCGAGTCGATATCATTGGTCCAGACGGGGCTGTGACTCATACGATTCGGCATGGAGATATGGGCGATGAATTCATGGTCATCGAAGATTCTGAAAAGCATGAATTGGGCCGTTTACGCCGACGCTCGACCTGGCTGCGAAGGGTTTTCGACATGAGTTGGCCCCTGGGCCAGGCCATCGTTCGCAGGTCGCTTTGGGACGAAACTGCCCACGTGGTGGTCGACGCCTACGGAACAGATTTGGCGCGGGTGGAACAAGATTGGTCCGGCCTTGGAGGTCTGTTCAACAACGACCTGATGCATATGGCTTTTGAGCCCGCTGCCGAGCTTGAGGCCCGTTGGGCGATTTTGGGCACCGCCGTCTTGCTCGACGTGTATCGCCGACGCTGAAGACGGCGGTCCTAACGTGCCGCCAAGGCTTCGATTTCGCTCCAAGTCAACGTCTCGACGCCGTCTTTGGTTGTGAATATGTTCTTCGCCATGGCTTGGCCCAAATGCGCGACTTCAATTCCGCGAAATTTACGCAGCGGTCCAAACAACCCGGCACTCAGTACAGGCCATGTTTTCAGGACTACCGCTTGCGAGAACCCGTAGCGGTTTTTCGGCGTAAGAATCATCGATGGGTGAAATAGGCTGAGTCGTCTGAATTTTAATGCGATTAATTCGGCTTCTAATTCGCCTTTTGTGCGCAGATAAAATGAAGAAGATGAAGCATCCACGCCAACGGAACTAAGCAATTCGAAATGTCCGATGCCTGCGGCTTTACAGGCTCTCGCGAACTTCAGAACGGCCGTTTTATCGATGGCGACAAATTCGTCTTTTGATACTTTTGATGGCTCGCCAACACCCAGGGTGCAAATGGCCACGTCATGCCCGGCGAGCAAGTCTGTGTAGGGGTTTTCGCCCATGACGTCGACGATATGTTCTTTGACGACCGGTGATTCACCGAAGGCCTCGGTCTTTCGCCGACCCAGGAGGGTGATTTGTGCTGCATGTGGCGACGCCACCAGCTGCTTGACGACTTCTGTTCCAACGGCGCCAGTGGCTCCGATCATCGCGATTGAGTGTTTCATTGTTTTGAGCTCGGGTGTGGTATGCGATAAAGTCATCTTCTTGTGTTGCAGACGTTTCGCACACGTAGTCCATCCGAACGACCAACGCCACTCTATGTCTGGGGAATCCTCGCCTTGAAACTCACGAGTCTTCTTTGTTGGTGCGTATGTGTTCTGGTCGCGACCTTGAGTGCTGGCTGTTCGCACGCGAGCTTGTCTCGCACGTCCGAGACCGAAACCACTTATGGTCATTACATACAAGACGCCTATGAGATTTCCTTATCAGACCGGTCTGGCATTCTTTGTGGTTCGTTCAGGCCCAGTGAAGACCATGGACCAGCATTGGATTCGAGCGCTAAGAACCCGACGCCAGGCTACCAATACCAACAACACAGCCAGGCGGAGTACTCGGGTCTAGAATGCGGTGGCTACCTTCGCTACGGAGAGGGC
>JBFFMO010000515.1:0-4116 GCA_041554035.1 Allomicrovenator sp.
CCAAGCACCCCGGCGCCGGTTTGAGCCAGACCCGTCACAAAACGACTCGGTTGTTCGGTATATGACGTTTGCGGCGCTTCGCCTGAATCCCATAACTCGTCGTCAGATTGAGCCAATTCCCGCGGCCCAGGCTGTTCGACTTTCTCTACCTTCTCGACTGCCAAAGGCGGAGGCGGTGGCGGTGGCGGAGCCCCAAAGAGCTGAATCGGAACACTCAGAAGTCCCATAACGACGTGGGCCACGATTATTTTTCGAATTCCGTGCACTCGCAACCCTTTGGCAAGCCTAAACAAGAATCCGAAAGTAATTCGGGCGATGTTTTTGGGCAAGCGAGTTCACATGTCTGCGGTGCACGCCGTCCATGCGTTGATCTGAGGCTGAACTGAATCCAACAACTTCTTGCCTTCCGGATACGACGCCAATTCGCCCTGTCTGGCCAGCATTCCGACACATGATGCCGTGTAATCGATATAGGGGTATGCGCCGTAGGCACCTGGGCTCGACACCCTGTTGATGCCGGAACAATCGTAGGTGGGCGATGCACACTCAAGCCAAAACCCGAAAGCGTAATGCCAATCTTGACCGATATTTTCAAGCGCGGGCGATTTCCTAATTTCAACCCCAACGGTGTGGTCTTGCAACACCTGTGTTTGCAGCCCTCCTGACAACAAATCTCCCGAATAAAATGCTTCTAAAAAATCCAAATATTCGTCGCCTCGCCAATGCATTCCCCCGGCAAGCCTTGGATTCATCTCGGAAGGAAGGTCGTAAATCCCGTTCGGAAATAAACCTGTTTCGGTCTTAAAGTCGTCGAACACCTCGCTCCAGGTGGTTTTTCCAGACGCCTTAATCGCCATCAATCCAGCGACCTGCAGATGGCTATTTGTGTAGAAAAAACCGGTGCCAGGCTCGACCGGTGACGCCAAATTATTATCGTAAATAGTCTCGACACACGCTTCAAAGGGCCGGTTGGGAAGATTTGTGCACAGCGCGTCTTCTTCCAGTCCTGAGGTGAAGCTCAATAATTGAGCGAGCGTAATTTTGGACAGCGGGCTCGACGCATCTGAGGTCCAAAACGAAATGTATTTTTGAGGATGATCCGAGAGATCTAAGACCCCTTTATCCACCAGCCTTAAAATCGTGGCGGCCGTCACCCACTTAGAGGTCGAGGCGCTTTCGTAGATTTTAGTTGCAGCGGAATCCCCCACGCTATGGACAAATTCGCCACCGGCCTCGCATCGCAATAGAAGCGTAAAGTCAGTGTCGGTCGTTGCGGAGTCCAGACCATCTCGCAAGGCGGCTTCCTCGGCTTCGCAGGCCACACCAGCCGTCGAATTATTTGTTTGGACACTGGTCTGATTATTCGTGGAGCCGGTCGTCTGATTATTCGTGGAGCTGTTCGTCTGATTATTCGACGAAGGGTCTGCGACCTTCACTCCGTCATCAGCGCACCCCACCCCGGAGGTCATGAGCATGACCAAAAGAAGTGAATAAAGTGCCCGATTATTCATGAATCAATCTCCAGATAACTCGCCAAATAGGTCCCGCAACGATACCCGACGAAGCTCGCCCGCATGCTCCATTTGCAGAGCCTGCAAAATGGATTCAACATGCCCGATCGTCCAGCAAGACTCAGGGTCGAGGTCCTCAAGAGGAGGCCCTTCAATATTAAGTTCACAAATATCTCTGAACTCGATGGGTTCGGTGCCCTCGTCGTCAAACCAACGAAGCGGAAGCCCCTGAGTGCGACACACGTAGGGTCGCGCCTCGTAAATCCGACACTCCCCTTCTCCTCCCAAAAACACACAGCCGCTTGAGGATGGCTTCCCAAGATTTATCCCAGAAAATTCGGCGCGGATGCGTTCGGCTTCGGCTTCAAATACCGTCAGTCCATCGATGCAACACGCGTGGCACCCACGTTTGCACTGCATTCTGTCTTTATGAATCTCGGCCTTTTTTTGCGCGAGCGCTTCAACAGCACGATGCACGGCGGCCACTTTTTCTGGGATCGTGGGCATCAGCCTTTCACCCTGGCCAGATACGCCTCAAGTTCTTTTCGAACGGGATCGGTGACACAAAGATGGATAATTTTGTAGGCGTCTCGACCCAATAAATGGACCAAATCGCTGACCTGTTCAATCGGCACCACACGGCCATCGCGCTCGATGATCGGGATATGCGAGGGCGTGGCCTCAGAGGTCGGGTCGTAGGGCTTGTACGGCGTGTCAGACGCCCGATCCAACAAGACTGCATAATCCGGATTCAAACCCATTTTGCGCGCAATCTGTTGGGCCTGATCGTACGCCCGCGCAATACCGACGGGGTCGTTAGGATCGAGCGTGATCGTCTTGTAGAGCTTACGGTTCAGCAATCCACCCGCAAGCGTCACCAACACGTCATCACTGTCTTTGCTCCAGGCTTTCAAGGCGACCCAAATATCGGTGTCATCCAACGAAACAAATTCTGGAATCGAGAGCGTTTTCCCCTGAAGTAATTTGGCCAAAGTGGGGTCGACCGGCCGCGCAAATTCGTGCCCTTCGTCCAATAATTGCCCGGCACGGCGAAGCGTGGCCTCGAGCATTTTTTCGGCCGAACGCACCGTTCTGTGCAGATAAACCTGCTTAAACATATGGAAACGGGCAATCAGATAACCTTCGACGGCCTCTTTTGCTCGCGCACTCACGGCCAGACGCAGCGTCTCTTCACCCTGTGCATTCACGCCCCGATAGGTTCTGAACAGGGCGTGGATTCGCTCAAAATCGTAAAGCCCAATTTTGACGCCTGTGGCCAGACCATCGCGCAAAATATAATCCAGACGGTCGGCATCCAATTGAGACGACACGATGTCCAAAAAGACGTGGCGTTCCCGTGGGAAATCCTGCCGAGGACCAAAATAGGCCGAAACCCGCGCAGGAAGACCGGGGTCAAACGCCTTCAACACCGTGTGCACGTCGCTCGTTTCGTCGTCGATCATCGCCCGAGTCAGGGCTTCGTGATGAATCCCTGTGACCTTTTCAATCGCGTGGCTAAAGGGTCCATGACCAATATCGTGCAGCATCGCAGCGGCCAGCACTTCGACACGGTCCAGAGGTTCATGGATCTCAAGCGTTGCAAGAATCCGTCGCGCGACATGGGCCACACCCACGCTATGCTGAAACCTGGAATGTTCGGCGCCGTGGTAAACAAGGTGCGCAAAACCGAGCTGTCGGATCCTGCGTAAACGCTGAAACGTAGGCGTCAAAACCAAGTCGTAAACCAGCTTGTCGACCGGGTCGTCGAGGTCAAAAGAGATGATGTCGTGTACCGGATCACGGAAAAGCTTCGGTCTCATGATTCAGACTCGGTCGCGCGACGCAGGCGATCCCAAATGGCCTGCCACTTGGCAGTCGTGGGCGGCGGATCGACGATAATATATTCACACCCGGCTTCATCCATCATGTGCAGCGCGTCGTAGAGTTCCCGCGCGTACCCGTCTGGGTCGGTGGGCATCACTCGGCAAAGGCCACCGCCTTCGAGGCGCGAAAATCCAACCACACCCACTCTGGGCGAATTGAAGGCCCGCCGCAGCTCAGGATCGCCGATGATCACCTTCGCTTCCGGGGCGTAATGCCGACGCGCCTGACCTGGGGATGAGGCCGCAACACCTTCGGCGACCTCGTCATAATAGGGGTCGAGCTCTGGCAGCACCTCCTTGAGCGTATCGACCGAAATCATCCCGAGCCTCAATACGCGTGGTCGTCCAACCAGAGACAACACGGTCGATTCCAGCCCGACCTCGGTAGGCCCTGAATCGACCACCCATTCAATTTCGTTACTCAGGCCTTTAAGGACATGTTCAGCCGTCGTGGGCGACACGCCCATATAACGATTGGCAGACGGCGCCGCCACCGGGACACCGGCGAGTTCGATCAAACGTCTGGCTACGGGGTGTCGGGGAATTCGAACGCCGACGGTATCGAGTTGAGCCGTCACGATGCCAGGAATCAATTCGTTTTTTCGAAGCACCAGAGTCAAAGGTCCGGGCCAAAATCGTTCGGCCAATTGCTGCGCGCAATCTGGCCATTCACGGACGACTGAGCTCACGTCGTCAAGGCTTGCAACATGAACGATCAAGGG
>JBFFMO010000516.1:0-4114 GCA_041554035.1 Allomicrovenator sp.
AACCAACTCAGCAGCTCGTCGTCGCTATGTGAAATCAACACGTTCAACAACTCGTCGCCGTGGATTTCGTTTCGACTGTAAAAGGCCGCGAGTGCAGCTTCCATCATCGCTGAAGCCGAGCGTACGGTGTGGTGCCAGTAGGCTTCGCTGAACATCGTGTACCGGCCAAAAATGAAGATTTCGGCTGACACTTTTCCTTTGGACAAAATCGCGATTCGGTCTTCGGCTTCGTTCAGCGTGAGCGAGCTCAGCAGCCGTTCTCGATCGTAATTTCGCCCGTAGGGAACGCCCAGATGAATGCTGTCACGTTCCAGATAATCCATCTTGTCGGCATCGATCGCGCTCGAGATGATCGACCGCAGGATCTTGTCCATTGAGGATTCAAGCCCAATGCCTGTGCACAGCGCGTTCACACGTTCGGGATCGACTCCGAAAAGCGTTCGGATAAGCTCTCCGACAGGTTGATCGCCTTGCAGCGCCGCGATATCACCTCGAATGATCCGGCCACCGACGTCCTCGTGTCTGGGGGTATCGCGCCCCTTGAGGTGCAACGCTTCAAGGTTATGCGCAAAGGGATAATGCCCAAGGTCATGCAGGAGCCCGGCCAGCAAAACCGCCAGAATATCTTCTTCTTGGACGGATTCTTCGAATGCCGGGGTTTGAAGCAGATTCAGCACGTAGCGCTGAGTACACGCATAAACACCCAGACTGTGCTCAAAACGGGTATGGGTCGCGCCTGGATAGACCAGATGAGTGGGGCCCAATTGCCTGACACGCCGCAGTCGCTGAAACGCCGGATGGTCAACGATATGTTGAATGCGGCGAGTCATGCGGACGTTCTGCAACTCTGGAATACGTACGGTACCCGAGTGCACGAAGCCGAGTTCAGGAATGGTGGTCAGAAGTGTGGAAAGACGTGTCGCCAAGAAGACTCCGCAGGACGGCTGCCGACACTATCAAACCTGCTCGCGTTGGTCATGGGGTGATTCGATTTCGACCGGAAGCCTTGGACACGTAGAGCCGTTCGTCTGCGATTCGTACGAGCTCGTCAAATTTCTGCCCGTCACGACCAAATTCAGCCAGTCCGCCGGAAAATGTGACGTTGAAGGACCGCGAATCATCCAGCCCAAATTCCACTTGGGAAAACTCCTCAAGGACTCGCTGCAGCACGCTGCGCGCAGTTCGAAGGTCTTCGTCTACGAATGCGATGGCGAATTCTTCTCCACCCCAGCGGCACCGCAAGTCCTCGACACGAAAACGCTCGGTCATCAGCCGCCCCAACTGCGCCAGGACCTGGTCGCCAGCGGCGTGGCCATGCGTGTCGTTGACGAGTTTGAAGTGATCGAGGTCGACCAGACAAAGGGTCAGAGGCCTGCCATTTCTGCGGGCTTCTGCGAGCCGTTGAGAGATGCGTTCCATGAACGCGCGTCGGGTCAAAAGCCCCGTGAGGGAGTCCCGGTCGGCGCGTTCGCGGGTCAGGCGAATTCGGTCGATCCGAACCCGAAGTCGGGCCATGAGTTCTTCCCGCAGCAACGGTTTACTCAAGACGTCGTCGGCGCCGGCTTTGTAGGCGGCGATTCGTGATCGCGGCCCATAATGCTCCGAGACCATCAAGACCGGCAGGTCGCTCCACCTGGGCGATGTTCTAAGCATGCGACAGACGTCGAGTCCGCTCAGGTCGGGAAAAGTAACCGCCAGCAACACCACATCGGGGTCAAATTGTTCGAGTAAATCGAAGATATTTCGTACGTTCTCGGAATGCCAAGCATTGAACCCTTCGGACTCCATCGTTCGCGTGGTTTCCGCCCCAAATTTGGGGTCCGGGTCTATGATCAGCACCCGGGGTTTTCCGGCGCGTACGATGCTTGCCATATGCTGTGCAGCGTCAACGAAGTCGACGGTGGACATCGGTTTCTGGATGAATCGGGTTGCACCAGCGACGGCCGCTTCGACACGGTGCTCAAGGCGTGTGCCCGCACACAAAAAGGCCACCGGGATGGCCTGGGAAGCCTGACGCGCGCGAAGCAAACCCACCAAAGAAGTCACATCGACTTCGGGCCTAAGATCGAGATCGAGAAAGATCCCGTCGAACCTCTCTGCCGAAACTCGCGTCAGCAGCCGCTCTGGGGCAATCAGCTCGATCTCAAACAGGTGCTCGCGTGCGATCGGAATCATCGATTCCTGAAGTAAACGGTCGCGGGTGCAGATCGCAAATCGTGGCCCCTCACTCGGAATTCCGTTGCCCTTGCTCGCCAGATGGGCGTCGTCAAGAGCCTGAATGACCTGTTTCCAGGCCTCCTGAGAATCCCGTTCAACCAGAGTCCCCATCGCAAATTGGGCGCGTGCCAGCGCCTGTCCCACGCGCACAAGACCGCTTGTCTTGGCGTCCTCCAGCGCCACCAAAAGGTGGTCACGCAATTTAGGAACATCACGGTTCGCGGCGGCATCGTCCATTTGGGCCAAGAGATCTGACACGCGTTCAGCACAATCCTCAGGGACCCACTCGGCCTCACTCTGTCCGCTGGATATCTCAAGCGTTTCTGGCGAAATCAGTTGTTCGACCTCGAAAGCGAGGTCGGCGGGAGAGATGGGGCGATGCAACAGAAGCGTGACTTCGGTGCCTACGGCTTCGGGCTCAAAAATCGAGGTGATGACGATGGTGGGGCCGCTGAATCCGTTGGACCGGAAATCGCGAATCAGGCTCCCGGCGCCCGTGGGCAACCGGGTATCCGTGACGATGACTTCGACGGTCTCTCCGTCGGTCAATTTCAGAGCTTCGTCGTGGGTCGCGCACGCCATGACACGATATCCTCGGCGACTCAGCGTTCTGGAAAAAACGCGACGCGCGAAGGCATCGGAATCTACTAGCAGTATGTTTCTCATGGTTTTCTCCCCTAAACATACTACTTAGTTCTGGTTGCCTGAAGCAAGGTTAGGTCGCCTTGAAGGCGACGAATGTCGTGCGTTGATCTCGCAAGACCAGAAGTCGAATGACTTGGCGTTTGGCCTCGGAAATAGCCCTCCCAAGCTCGTCTGGAGTCCCGACTTCGTTTCCGTCGACCTCCAAGATCACATCACCGGGTTTAAGGATTTGTGCGGCCATGCCGTTCACCGCAACACGCTCCACCACGACGCCCTTTTTCATGGTCGTTCCAAGTCGCAGCGCCGTTTCCGTGTTCAACGCACGGACCTGAATTCCCAGCCTTCCCGAGGGCGCGGGTTCTTTTTCTTGGCTGAGCTGAATTTTATTTCGGTTTGGATCGGGCCTTTCCCCGATTTTCAGAATGATCCCGATCTCTTTGGTGTCTCGAACGACCTGCATTTCCACAGGGAACCCCGGTTTGGCGCTGGCCACTGCGACCAGAAAGCCCTGGACGTCGTGGACTCGTTTGCCCTCGAAACTGACGGCGATATCGCCCGGCCGCACACCGGCAACGGCTGCCGGGCCGCCTGGTTCCACGGCGCCGATCAACACACCATATTCAGGGGGAAGTCCGAATGATTTTGCCAGATTTTCGTCCAGCGGTTGAATGCTGGCTCCGATGAACCCACGCACCACGAAACCCTTTTGCTTGAGCTGCGGAAGCACGGACTTCACGGTGTCGATCGGCACCGCAAAACCAATGCCCTGGCCATCCTTGATGATGGCCGTGTTCACACCCACCACCCGACCTTGCATGTCAAAGAGGGGGCCGCCCGAGTTTCCGGGATTGATGCTGGCGTCGGTCTGCAGAAAATCATCGTAGGGGCCTGCGCCGATATTTCTGCCCTTGGCCGAGATGATCCCGGCCGTGACCGAATAATTCAGACCGTAGGGATTGCCGATCGCGACCACCCAATGGCCCACTTTCAAGGACGCATCTGAACCCAAGGTCACTGCTTTTAGCGCATGAGGGGGCGTGATCTTGATCAGCGCGATATCGCTGCTGGGATCGGTTCCCACCAAGGTCGCCGAATATTTCTCGCCGTTTTCAAACC
This sequence comes from Allomicrovenator sp., assembly GCA_041554035.1. Taxonomy (GTDB): domain Bacteria; phylum Myxococcota_A; class Bradymonadia; order Bradymonadales; family Bradymonadaceae; genus JBFFMO01. Next base: position 3,979 of record JBFFMO010000516.1, read on the forward strand.
CCACCATGATTTTCCGCGCACCGTCGATCACGTGATTATTGGTCAGGATGAAGCCCTCCGCGTCGACCACAAATCCATACCCTTGACCCATTCGGGGCGTCTGGGTTGGTGCGTTGAAAAAGCCGCGTTGGGTCAC
>JBFFMO010000517.1:0-4114 GCA_041554035.1 Allomicrovenator sp.
AAAAACGTTATTCGACAATGTTAAGTCTAGATGTGTCCAAGTGTTTTGATAGCATTTACACGCACACAGTCTCTTGGGCCGTTAAGGATAAAGATTTCACGAAAATGCACTTGCCCGCCCCAGGAACCTTCGCATCTGAGTTCGATGAATTAATGATGCATTCGAATCACAGGGAAACAAATGGGATTGTCGTTGGACCTGAATTTAGCCGAGTTTTTGCGGAAGTTATTTTCCAGTCATTTGACAAGAGAGTAATCAAACGAATCCATGAAAAGTTTGCTTTGGATTTTAACGACAATTATGTTTTTAGACGATATGTTGATGATGTAGTCATCTTTGCTGCAAACGAGCAGGATGCGGATAGAGTCTATCAAACATATGCGGATGTGCTTTTGGAGTTCAATCTCCACGTCAACCACGCGAAGCGCCGAATGACAAAACGCCCATTTTTAACTGAAAAATCAAGTGTGGTATTGGCGGCCAGTAAAGAAGCCAATCTATTTTTGGCCAACTTCCTTAAGTTTGACCACGATCAACAAACACTCAAACCGACTCCGATCCATTCGACGTTTCACCTGACGAAGAGTTTTATCGAGTCTGTCAAAGTATTGTGCAGTTATAATAACGCAACCTATGATGATGTTAGCTCGTACTTAATTGCCATTTTAACTGAACGCCTAGTGAAGGTTGTGGAAGTTGAGAATGTCAGTGACCAAGACGATGATCCTAAGAATTATTGCGATTCCCTGGTAGTCTTAATGGAAACTCAATTTTTCCTTTATAGTGTATCGCCCTCCGTGGGGTCATCTTTTACATTTTGCAAATCAATCATTCTGATCATCCGTTTCGTCAAAGCAAAACTCCCGCAACATTTTCAGCGATTTGCCCACCGGATTTATGAACTAATTCACACTATGCTCCGGGGGAGGAATTTTGAGACTGGCGATATAACGCAAGGCGTTCTACATTTGGAACTTCTAAATGTGATGTTGGCGGCGAGAGAGCTTGGTGTTGAATTTCTGATGCCTGAAGAGGTAGTTTACGAGTTCTTTCGTGGAGGATCGCAACGGTCCTATTTTGGAATCGTTTCATGCCTTTTTTACATTAAGAATGAACCGATCTTTTCTGAACTTAAACGTCAGCTAATTTCAGATATCACATTGTTTCTGGGCGATCTTAACGGCATCGAACAAGATTGTGAAAAGACGCATCTAATTCTTGACCTGTTAGGCTGCCCATTTGTGGAAAACGCAACTAAGCGGAATTGGATGAGAATATTGTGCAAAGCACTTCAGCTGCCTGCACCGACCAACATAGAAGCTGATGCTTATTTCGCAGAGGCAACTAAGATAGGGGCATATGTAAGTTGGAATGATGTCGATTTGCTGAACATGTTGGAGAAAAAGGAGTTGAAAAGCACCTATTAATGAATTACCTTGCATTTGCGGCTGGACAAACCTTTTTCGAGATATTTCCAATTCAAGTGTTAAAAGTTTGAGTTTAACAACTCAAGTTGACCTTTTGCATTTGGATGAGTTGTATTTTGCACGATTCACTTGGCGTTTGCCTCTTGAGTTATTCCGTTTAGGTAAGAGTACTTCATGTTCGAACATGCAATCACTTTGACTTCACGTGAGCGTCACATTTATTTGTAGCGCAATCACCAAGGATGTTCGGCCGCGTTTCCTTCCCTCTGTGCCAACGATACGTGAGACAGTCTTCATTCGAATTTAGTATAGAGCGCGGAAAGATTACGATGCATGCTTAATGTCACTCCGACCCGAGCTTTGGACCGACCGATGAGTGAAGAAAAACCCACGGAAACTGAGGTTCAAGCCAAGCCCACACGCCGCAAATTCACCGCCGCTTACAAACTTAGAATTGTTGAAGAAGCGCAGAGTTGCAAACACGGAGAAATAGCCTCGTTACTTCGCCGCGAAGGTCTTTACGCGGCCCAGCTGAACACCTGGCGAAAGCATAAGCACAGCGGCATCGCTATGTTGTCACCAGCAGTGGTGCATGCTGGAAATGCTGGCCAGGTGTTGGCGAAATGGCAATGCGCACTGGATGCCGCGTATGCGCGTCATCCAGAAAGATTCTCTAGACCGCCCGAAACTCTGAAACTGGCAAAAATAGTGGAACTAAATCCAGAAAAAGGCGTCGCTGAAGTGGAGTCCGTCGAGTGAAATCGACATTAAACAATCGCTACGACTGTCTCAAACGCGTTGACACGTTCCGCTTTCCTAAAGTCTCGATTCTTTTGAACTGTTTCGAGCACTCAACTTTGGTAATAGAACGGATCAAATCCGTTGGCATGTTAAAACACTCACGACACTATCTCAACAAATAGGTGACACTGCTGATTAGTTTAAACTCCTTGACTGGATATGATCGCCTTAAGAGAGTTGACTCAATTTAATTTTTGAGAGTGAATCCTTCATGACACGAACCCTCCTCATCTTCGCGTTATTCTTCGTTCAGGCATGCGGCAGCAGCTCGGAAGAAGAGCCTGATCCAGGCAATCCGATAGAGGATGTCGCCTCCGTAAACATGGAAGCCATCGTCGTGCTTGCCGGAGGCGGTTCACTGCAGCTTTTTGACCCGTCCACCGGCCTCCCCTCGCCCATCTACGCCGCAAACGCCGCGACCAATTTTTCGTCGGTCGCCGTTTCACCGGACGGTACCCGGTTGGCGTACACAGTGGTGGACGGCGTCGAGCTCGCTGAGGTCAACATCGAGGCATCCGGGCCGACGATGACCTCGGTCAGTAAGTGGTCACTCGAAGAGCTCGACCTAACCCGCCCTGTCGTACGCTTACTCTGGAGCCCGGACGGCGAGCGACTTGTTTACGATACCGGGGCCATCGATGTGGCGAGCGGAGAGGTCTACGCTTGCGACGAGCCAGTGCTCCCGGGACAGCCCGCTTCTGCGGTGGCTGGCGGCCACGACATCGTCTGCCAATTTGCGCTTCTTCGCGACGACTTGCCGCTGGCCGAAGACATCGGCCTGACGTCGGCGGACGGACAATTCGGTGGATTCAACGTGCACCTGCCAAGCGGCACGCTCCGCAGCAGCATCGAGTCGCTCGGCGGACTGACGTTCGAAGACCTGACGCCGCTTGGCAGTGGCGAATACGGGCGTTTTTTGGGCAGTGCGCACGGAACCTTTGTGGTCGCCGAGGATGCGGGATTCGTCACCGTGTTCAAGAAGGTCACCGACACCACACCACCGCAGGATGGCGCGACCTACGCTCCCTTCGAGACCTTCATGGCCGGTCCGGCCCTGACCCCCAACGAATGGGCGACCTCGGATGCGCTGATGGCGTACTTCGATGAAGGCGACGGACGGCGTTATTCGTTTATCGGTACGACCGCGGACGGCAACGAAGCGCTCTATCGGGTCAACTCCCATGTCGTCGAACCCGACCGGTTAACCAACGTGCTCAACGAAATCCCGGTCCAGGCGGCATTGGTGGCGATCTCGAAGACGGGTGAAGTGCGCGCCATGCGTACGCGGGACCTGGGCCTACTGCGCATCGAGCCGCCCTTTCGCACCGCCTATCTGCAGCGCACAGACCAACCGAACGTGCTCGACCCACTGGGTCTTGTCGACCTAGGCGAGGGCAATTTGCTTGTGCCGTCTGGGGCGACCGGTATCGACAACGCGACTTCGTGGGTCGGCTGGGTCGACGACAAACCCTGGGCCGGCGACGCGCTCGGCATCGTCTCCCCCGATGGACGCTGGTTCGCCGGAACGCGGACCATCTCGTCTGGCGAATCTCCGGCCATTTGTTTCATCGCCATCAAGAATGGCGCGGCCAAACAATGCATCGTTCCGACAACAGCCGTGATCCCAAACGAAGTGAACGCGTTTGTTTACGGCACCAAACGGGAATTCGACACGGAGCCTCCTCGGATCCTCGCCACGTCCCGGACCGCCGCGTGGGAAGGAAGTCCCGTGATTCTTCACGGCTTGCGATTCGGGTCGACCGGCAAAGTCAGCGTGGGCGGCGTGCAGGTCATCCAGGGATGCACGGATCGCGTGGCGTCGCGGAAACGAGGTAACCGCACGCGTCGCGAACGTGAAGCTACGATCGAGCAGTGCCTCGGCATAC
>JBFFMO010000518.1:0-4112 GCA_041554035.1 Allomicrovenator sp.
GATCAATTGGTGACGCGGTATTCTGGCGTTTTGGGACAGGCTCTAACTAGTCTTGAACCAGTCTAGGACGGCCCTTCGCGTCAAACTCGACGCGTGAAGCTGCGACCACTGGGTCGTGCTCAAACACCAAAATCCACCCTTCTTTCGCGGCGTGGTAAAGCACTTCGCGTTTTTCTTCCAAGGTCACGAGAGGCTGCAAATCATAGCCCATAACATAAGGATCACGCAGATGTGACGACGTCGGGATCAGGTCCGCAAGGTGCACAAAGGTGTCCGTCTGGGTCGAGACCTTGACGATCTGCATCCCAAACGTGTGGCCGTTTTGCGGGAAAACTTCGATGCCAGGCAGAATCTCGCTGGGGCCGTCCACCAGTTCCAGTCGCGGCGCATTGGCGGAATCGAATAACGCTAGGTCTTCTGCCCTGTAGCTCCCGCCGTCTCTGGCGCTTGGCGAGTGCGCCCATCCCCAGTTTTTACGTTGCACCCAGTGCCGCGCGTTTGGAAACGCTGCTTTCAGCTCGCCGTCGTCGCCTTGGGTAGATACGCCGCCAGCGTGGTCAAAATGCAGGTGCGTCAGCACCACTCCATCGATGTCTTCTGGCTTCAGGCCGTGGGTCGCCAAACCGGCCGCCAACGCCTGATCCTGAGAACCAATCTTGTAAATGCTTTTTTCTTTGTCGGACCAGCGATTGCCGATGCCAACGTCGATCAAAACTCGCCGGTCATCATAGAGTACCAATAGGCAACGGCAGGCCAGATCGATGCGGTGTTGGTCATCGGGAGGATTGGTCCGCTCCCAAAGATTGCGAGGAATGATTCCAAACATCGCCCCGCCGTCCAGGCCAAAGGTAGCCTCGACCAAGGGTACGACAGTGTGCGGTTTGTTCGGCATGCGCTTAGATCTGGTAAATGGGGAAAAAGTCGCCCAGTGGGTCTTCAGGCAAGGTGTCTGCGATCGACTGAACCGTGTAGGTCTCTAGAATCCGAATCGTGGCTTCACGAATTTCGGTCCATACAGGCCAAAACGCCTGCTGCAACGGGGTCGCTTCTTCGTCGCCTGTGGCGCGGTCGGCATAAGCCACCGGCGCGACGGGTCCGTCGAGATGCCGGATGATTTCGATGAGGTGAATCTCACTGGCCGGTCTTGCCAAGAAATAGCCACCATTGGCGCCGCGACGGCTCTTCACAAAGCCGCCTCGCTTGAGGTCTGCCATGATGCCTTCAAGGAATTTATGAGGCAAAGCCTCACGCTCGGCGATGGTCTGAATGGTCATCGGTTCGCGCGTGCGAGCCGCAGCCATGGTGACCAAGGCTCTCAAGCCGTACATTGTCCTAGCGCTGATTTCCATGAACAACCTGAAGGCGGTGCGGTCTAGAAGTCACAAACGTCGCCAATCCCGTCCATGTCGCCATCGAATTGCTCGGGATTGTAGATCGAGGGGCAATTATCGCACATATTTGGGTGGCCGTCGTTGTCATCGTCGACGCCCATGCAGTCGCAAAGATCGCCCTTCCCGTCGTTGTCTGTGTCCAGCTGGTCCGGGTTCTTGTCCACCGGGCAATTATCGCAGGAGGTCCCGACACCGTCGCCATCTTGGTCTTCTTGTTGGTCATTGGGGACGGCGAAACAGTTATCACAAAGGTCTCCCAGGCCGTCGCCATCGGCGTCGATCTGGTCCTCGTTTGCAATTTTGGGGCAGTTGTCACAATTGTCGGGAACGCCATCTTCATCAATGTCGGTGCCGTCGCTGGCGACGCTCACACAGACGTCGCAGGCGTCTCCAATGCCGTCACCGTCTTGGTCTGCCTGACCTTCATTGGACAAATCAGGGCAATTATCGCAAACGTCGCCGACCTTATCCTGGTCCTTATCGAGCTGATCTTTGTTGCCGGTCGTCGGACAATTATCGCACGCATCACCAAGCGTATCGCCATCGCCATCGGCTTGTGAGGTGTTCTGAACGTCCGGGCAGTTGTCGCGAACATTGGCGACATCGTCCCCGTCTCGGTCGGGGTCACACACATCACCCAATCCGTCGCGGTCGGCGTCGGACTGAGCCTCGTTGGCGATTGCCGGACAATTATCGCAGACGTCTCCGAAATTATCTTCGTCCTCGTCTTCTTGTTCGGGATTGGGCAAGGCTTGGCAGTTATCACAGGCGTCACCGATGCCATCGCCGTCCGACTCGGCCTGTGCCGGGTCGTAAGCTTCTGGGCAGATGTCGCAGATGTCGCCAAAACCGTCGTCGTCTTCATCTTCCTGGCCCGGATTGGGCAATTCGGGGCAGACGTCACAGGCATCCCCTGCTCCGTCGTCATCGCCATCTTCCTGACCAGGATTGGCGACCGAGGGGCAATTATCAACGTCGTTTAAGAGGCCGTCCCCATCGATGTCGGGATCACAAAAATCGCCCACTCCGTCTTGGTCGACGTCGGATTGGTCGTTGGGGATATCGGGGCAATTATCACAGGCATCGCCCGCCTTATCGAGGTCTGAGTCTGCCTGATTCTCGTTGGCCACTGTGCGACAATTATCGCAGACATCGCCAAGACCGTCCGCATCGGTGTCGAGCTGGGTCGCATTGAGATCTCTTGGACAATTATCTTCGGAATCGGGCACTCCATCGTCGTCAAAATCAGCGCCCGAACAGGCCACCAATCCCAGAAGAATCGCCCCTACCCACCAACGAAATGTTCGCATGTTATCCTCACTCGATATCAGCGGCCTCTCTCCGGCGTCTGCGTCGCGAAGCGAACGCGGCACCGGCAGCCATCAAACCGGTCAGGAGCATACTTGGTTCTGGGGTACCGTGCACGTCTGGTTCGAACCACGTGTTGGCTTGCGTCTCGGGCACGGCAGCAGGTCTATTCGACACGGCCACAAACGAGGTCCACTGCGTCATCAATGACCATCCCAGACCGATTTCAGTGACCTCGGCCACCAATCCAGAATCGTCATCGGATGAAGTGAGCATCTGATGGTTCAATTCACCGATCCGTTGTCTGGCCCAGGTTCTTCCGACCAATCGCGCTTCGTCGGCAGAAACCGAGGTCAAAACCGGGACGTCCACCATGCCCGCAACCGCCATGCCACGCACCGCGCCTTGTCCCGACCATTTGCCCTGAATGCGGCCGATCGCTCGCACGGCCTGGCCTTGGAAGAGGTCTGGCAGTTCCTTAGGATAAGTGTCGAGAACATTTGCACCGACGAGGTCGAGCGTCATATTGGTCAGCACTGGCGCGGCGATGCGCAAGGCCAGAGAACGAGCCTGAGCGTCCATGCCGGGAGAAGTCTCCAGATATTCAGCTCGGCCTCGGCCCATCTTAGCGACCTCGTCGAGGATGAAGCGATTAACGCTACCGCCCACACCGATGGAGTACATGCGGGCTTCACCGCGCAACTCGTCCACAAGCTGAATCACCTCGAAGTCGTTTCCGACGTATCCGTCGGTCAAGAACACCACGATTCGCAATCGTCCATCTTCGATCGGCGGTGCAAGAGCCTGACGAATGCCGGCTGTCATCTCGGTCCCTCCCTCGGAATTCAATTCTTCGACGTAGGCATGGCCGCGCGAGATATTGTCGGCATTGGCCAAGAGCGCATTTGCGCTGAACTCAGTCGCGTTATCGCTGAACCGAATCACCCGAAACGTGTCGTTTTTTCGTAAACCATCCAAGGCCTCGTGCATGAACGCTCGGCTCGCATTGATGGGCGCCCCGTTCATTGAACCGCTGCAATCCAGCAAAAAGACGATTTCCCGAGGGCGCAGGTCTTCCGTTACGACCGTGGCTGGCGGTTCAATCAACGCCGAAAAATAGGTCGTGTCCGTCGCTGCATCGTAGGTCGTCGTGACCGAGGCGCTTGGGTTGGCACCCGCAAGCGTCCACCGGACTTCAAAATCGTCGTTTGGCAAATGGGTGCCGGACTCGAACGAGAAACCGGTCGTGCCCAATCGCCGCGAAGTGATGGGATGGGTTGGGCTCAAGAATGAACCCACATTTAGCCCAGCCGAAACCGTTCCACGAAAGCTCAACATGCCTTGAGGAAGCGCAGCAGTGCTTGCGTCGAAGGTTTGACCACCGAGTGTATTGCCGCTCATATCCGCCGGCAC